>CAMYPB010000075.1 GCA_947285985.1 uncultured Holosporaceae bacterium | reverse complement strand
AACTGATAATCAACCAGCCGTTGAAAATAAGGTTGGTGAGAGCGCGAAACCTGTCGTAACTGATAATCAACCAGCCGTTGAAAATAAAGTTGAGGAGAATACGAAACCTGTCGCAACTGATAATCAACCAGCCGTTGAAAATAAGGTTGAGGATAATGTGAAATCCAATGCAGCAGATAATCGCGAAAATATGAACGCGCTCGATAGGGCTTTGTCGAATCTGAAAGAAATGAAGAGGGTTTTACGTTCACTTGTGCAAAGATAGTATGAAATGAGAGGTGTATTGATAAAATACACCTTGATTTTTATTTATTGATACTCGCCTCGATGAACGATACGAACAAAGGATGCGCGGAAAAAGGTCTCGATTTGAATTCAGGATGAAATTGGGATGCGATGAAAAACGGATGATCATTTCTCTCGAGAATTTCTGGAAGTCTGCCGTCCTTTGAAAGTCCTGAAAAAATGAGGCCTGCATCTTGAAATTCATTTCTATATTTGTTCAAATTTATCTCGAATCTATGACGATGTCTTTCTATTATTTCGTCTTTTCTATATATTTTGTGTGCGAGAGAATCGTGCGTTATATGACAAACATAATTTCCAAGGCGCATAGTTCCTCCCTTCTCTCCATCTATATTCCGTTTGATTTTCGATTCTTGAGATTCCCAAGAATCCATAAAATCAACAACGAAATTTCCTTTATCTGAAAATTCTCGACTTGTTGCATCCTTCATATCGAGGATATTTCGACATGCCTCTATGACGGAGAGTTGCATTCCCAAACATATTCCGAGGAAAGGAATTTTATTTTCTCGTGCATATTGGATTGTATTTATTTTATTTTCTGTTCCTCGTACACTGAATCCTCCAGGTACGATAATTCCCGACACATTTTTCAATATATTTTTTATATCATCGAAATTATCGTCTGAATCTATCCATGAAACATTGACTTTCGCATCGAAAACGAAGCCTGCGTGTATTATAGATTGAGACAATGAAATATACGCATCCTTCGTCTTGAGATATTTCCCAACGACCGCGATATCAACATTTTTTGAAGGGGAGAGTATAGGATGTCTTAAAACCCCCCATTTTTCATGAATATTTTTGTTTGCATTTTCTTCATTTTGTTTAGAATTTATATTAAAATGTTCACAAATTTGTCGATCTAATCCTTCATTGTGATACATTTCAGGAACGAGGTATATACTACTCGCGTCTAAAGCTTCTATAACATTTTCTTTTTTAACATTACAAAACAGAGACAATTTTTTCTTTATTTCGTCATCTATTTCTTTTTCAGAACGACATAACAATATATCAGGTTGCACACCAAGACTTTGGAGTTGACGTACGGAATGTTGAGTTGGTTTTGTCTTCAATTCTTCTGATGTTTTTATATATGGGAGATACGTTAAGTGTATATTAATAATCTTTGACTTTGTATATTCAAGAATAAGTTGACGAATAGACTCAGTGTATGGAAGACCCTCTATATCCCCTATAGTTCCCCCTATCTCACATATTATGAAATCGACATCATTTTCCCCATCTTTTATAAAATTTTTTATAGCGTCTGTTATATGGGGGATAACCTGTATATCGGATCCAAGATAATCTCCTTTTCTCTCTTTTTTGAGGACACTATCATATATTTTTCCCGTTGTTATGGAATCATTTTGAGAACACGAGACGTCTGTGAAACGTTCATAATGTCCAAAATCGAGGTCTGCCTCACATCCATCTCCCATCACGAAAACTTCCCCATGTTTAGACGGACTCATTGTTCCAGGATCAATATTTATATAAGGGTCCAATTTTTTCAGACGTACTGTGTATCCACGAGATTGCAACAACGATCCAACACTCGCAGAAGCTATTCCCTTCCCTATGGAAGACATAACTCCACCCGTTATAAATATAAAAAATGACATAAAAATCCATGATCTAAGTGGTATGTTTTATTATATTCAACATAACATTCCATTGCAAGGTTATACACAATCAATCATGAAATAATTTTTTGAATATTTCAAAAATTAACGATTTTTTAAACAATTTTTGTGTATCATAAATAACGAAGTTTTTTGTTTTAACATAATGGGAGGATTTTATGCAACGTAGTATTATGCTATTATCATTGGTATTGAATACTTGTTTTATAAATAATCTATACTCATATTCACTTATGAATACTACCGGGGGGGGGGGTAATAGATTTTTATCGATATAATCAAACTCATTCAAGCCCCTTCATAGAAAAAAATCACGGAAATCAAGAGATTGGTTTTTTGAGTTCGTATCCGCCAGATTGTGCTGATATGATAACGGGGTATTACAGTTATATTATAGAAGCATATAATATAAACATGGGTATTAGGCCTTTACCTTTATATGTTGATGATACTTTTGGATATTTTTCACAAATCCTTATAGATCACGAACGAGCGGAACTTGGACTCATTCCCTTCGTTTTTCCAATGAGATATGACGGAGATGTCATTAATTTTTCGCAAACACGATTGGATGATGAGATAGTGCAAAAATTATACAAAAATGCGCAGACTTTCACGCGCGATGGAAAGGAATATAGAACATATTTCGAATATATCATAA
>CAMYPB010000074.1 GCA_947285985.1 uncultured Holosporaceae bacterium | reverse complement strand
GGTTATTTATGAAAAACAGTTTGAAATTAGTTGCAAGTGTCATCATGTTGTGTGCTATGAATTTTGATGTAAGTGCGTCAGATTATCAGTATCAACCTAAATCTTCTGAGCAAGATAGGAACAAAGTAATATGGGAAGTCTATCAGATACGTGATGAAATATTAAATAATAACATAGATGAATTGGGATTAAGGGAATATTATATAAATGAACTTAAAAGTCTCATAAGCCAGCTTAAAGGGATGATAAGTATTGAATCTGAAGTTGTTAATGCTGCAGTGGATAAGATTGGGTTGTATAACGACCCTTTATTGGATAGACTAGAAGAAGATTCAGAGAATGTTATCGATCCCTTGAAAGACGCTTTAGAATCTGCTAGATCTTTGATCTTTGAATTGCTTAAAGGTAGACTATAAAAAACGATGAAGAATATTCGAAATCACACATTTTTATTGTGATTTCGAGTTTTGAGTGTTAATCTCCCCTATTTCAAAGAATGCTATTTGAAATCATAACAATAGCACACCTCGCAAATATAAATCCTTTCGATCAACCTGCCGTTGAAGAATCTAAAAAATTAGTATTAAATTATGTAAAACAAATATAAAATTGTATATATTAAATTTATACTTGCAAATATCCGGGAATTTTGATAGTATGTTTATGTGAGGTGTTTACTTCATATAAACATTTTAAAATTTTTATAGGGAGGTTATTTATGAAAAACAGTTTGAAATTAGTTGCAAGTGTCATCATGTTGTGTGCCATGAATTTTGATGTAAGCGCGTCAGATTATCAGTATCAACCTGAATTTTCTGAGCAAGATAGGAACAAAGTAATATGGGAAGTCTATCATATATGTGATGAGGTGTGGTATCATAAATTTAGTAAAAATCTTAAAGAAGAAGAGATAGAAGATATTACGAGAGCTTATATAGACTCACTGGGGAAACTTATAGAAAAGTTAAAGGATATGGTAATACTCGAGGGTGCAAATGCAAACTTTATGGCAGAGACGATGAGAAACAGAAACGCTGACGATAGATTGTTGCGGCGATTACAAAAAGATTCAGATAAGGTTAGAATCCCACTGAGGGAAGCTTTGGAATCTGCTAAATTTTTACGGGAAGATTTATTAACTGGTAATGCACAACTTAAGTAGCAGCATGTCATAGAAGAATAATATAAATCTGAAATCGCACATTTTTAGTGGGTGTTCAAGTTTTTTGATAACTTTTGAAATAGACTTTTTGATATGATTTTAGTAACATTTATCGCATGAGAGTTATTTATAAAAAAATATCGAAAATTTGATGGCTGATCTAAAGAAAAAAGACAAGAAATCTGATAGTGTTGTGGATTCATCATCATCGTCTTCTATGGAAGATGCCGCATTAAATAATGTGAAGAAAAAAACGACGCCACGAAGAAAGGGAACGATGATTCCCGTTCTTCCATTGAGAGACACCGTTATATTTCCAAAGATGGTTGTTCCGTTGTTTATAGGACGTCAGAAATCGATTCATGCGATAGATGATGCGTACAATAATAAGAAGAAGATCTTTTTAGTTGCTCAAAAAGACCCTTCTATAGAGGATGTTTCAAGTGATAACCTGTATTCCATTGGAACGATATGCGATATACTGCAAGTTATTCGTCTATCTGATGGTACGATAAAGATCTTGATAGAAGGAATATCAAGGGCAGAATCCAAAAAGATCGTAGAAAAAGATGATATGTTGGTATCGAGTGTTTCGACCCTTGAGGATGATATTTCTGATAGAGGACAACTGGAAGCATTGCGCACAGTTGCGATCTCCCACTTTGAGGAATTTATAAAACAGAGTAAAAAATTCCCGATAGACATTATATCATCCCTCAATACAATAGAAGATCCATCAAAATTATGTGATAATCTTGCTTCATATCTAAATCTAAAGATAAGCGAACGACAGGAAATCCTTGAAACCCTTCTCGTCTCTGAAAGACTCAACAAGACAATAATGTTGATTGAAGAAAAAACTGAATTGATTCAGGTTGAGAAGAAGATAAAAACTCGTGTGAAGAGACAGGTTGAAAAAAATCAAAAAGAATATTATTTAAACGAGCAATTAAAAGCAATATACAAAGAATTGGGCGATACTGAGGATATAAATCAAGAAATTCGCGAACTTGAAAACAGGATAAAAAATTCCCATATGCCTCATGACGTCAAGACGAAGGCCTATAATGAACTTAAAAAACTCAGAAATATGCCATCTCTTTCCCAGGAGGGAGGAATTATTCGCTCATACATAGATTGTCTTTTAGGAGTTCCTTGGACCTTAAAGAATAATACTGAGTTAGACTTAGATAAAGCAGAAGAAATTCTTAATAATTCTCATTATGAATTAAATAAAGTCAAGGATAGAATTCTTGAATATTTGGCTGTCAATAAGAGAGTTAATAATATGAAGGCTCAAATAATGTGTTTCGTTGGGCCTCCGGGTGTTGGAAAGACATCCCTTGGGAAATCTATTGCGAAGGCAACGAATAAGGATTTCTTTAGATTGGCTCTAGGAGGAATAACGGACGAGTCTGAAATAAGGGGTCATAGACGGACGTATATAGGGGCTATGCCTGGAAAAATAATAC
>CAMYPB010000073.1 GCA_947285985.1 uncultured Holosporaceae bacterium | reverse complement strand
GTTTAAAATCCAAGGGATATACAGGGTATTTTATATATTTGATACTAGGAATTTTGACGTGTGTTCTCTTGGATTTTAGTATAATTCCGGACATAATAAAAATAAAGACGATTGGGAGGGAGATAGTTGCATCCTCATCTTTCGACAATATACTCTCAATATCGCGAGATATTCCCTCTCAGATTTTTCTTGTGAATACTTTGAATTATGCATTTGTTATTGCGATTATTCTTGCTCTTGAAGTTGGATTTTCTATGAATGTTTCATCGAGTATAACGGGAAACAAGGATCTTCAGACGAATATTGAGATTATTTCGAATGGTATATCAAATTTTATGAGTATTTCGATGGGAGGATTCTTTGTGTCTCCCGATGTATCGTATACCCTCAAAAACATTGAATACAAGTCTAAGACAGTTATAAGTATACTAATATTGTGTATACTCCTTATATTATGCTATATATTTTCTGATATTATTGTGAAATATATTCCAGTATACTGTATATCATCTATTCTCATTGTTTTCAGCATGCAGAAGATATTTGAGAAAAAAATATTACGCTTCCTAAAATTTAAGAATAACGATAGCTATATTTTCATAATAACAATGATAACTCTTTTATACTTCGGATTTATTCCATCTATTATTATAGGATTTCTTGTATCTTTGATATTCTTTGCACAACGTATGATAAAGATAAAGGATGCGTCCGTTCATACGACGAAAAATCACGATACGGGAGCAATCGAATTTATGCTCAACAAAAACGGATTTTCAAGGAGTAAGAACATTCCAGACGATATTATGGACAAAATAGAGGTCATTCAGATCAATAATATCCTCTTCTTGAATATCGCGAAACTCGTTGAAGAAGGTCTTGGAAGTCGAGGGAAATTCCCGACAATCTTGATTATATACTTCAATAATATCCCGTTCCTCGACACGGAAGCCCTAAACTCATTGAAAGAACTCGTCTCAAATGCGAAGAAAAGAGATTGTATGGTCATCGTCTCGGGAACAAACGGAATGCTCCTTAGTATACTCGAACAAAAACAACAACTCGAAAATTCAGGACAGGTCTTCGGATATATCGTTCCAAACTTCTCAGACGCAATCAAAGAAACTTTGAAACGTCTGAAAGTATAAAATACATTATAATTTTATTGTTGATGATGCGATGCTCTTATAATATAATATAAGTATAAGGAGTTTTACAATAAAAATTTATTGCTTGGGAGCAACTTTTATGAAAACAATATTGAAATTTAGTATGTCGTTCGTTTTGTGTCTTCTATGCAACAGTTATATCGATGTAAACGCAATGATGACTAACGATGATGATGATAACAACACACCTATTGAAAATCCGAATCATCGTGGTGTGTTTCATGCACGTCTAGACACATTTCAAAACACGACGACTGATCAAACATTTGAAGATATAAAATTGTCTAGGGCCCATAAAAGATGTCGCGACAAACAATATACTCAAAAGAGAAATTCTGAGAGAATTGAAAAGGAAGATAGATTGAGTGGAAATGATTAGTATTCCATAATCCCCCCCAACCCCCTTCATATTTTAATATGGGAGGGGGTGAGGACGAAATTTATTATCTTCCCTCTTCTTCTGAGGATATATTTGGATATTATGTCGTTATTTTCGTTTTATAATTTTGATCACGTCCCCATCTCTCATGATAAAGAGTGAGACGATATATGAGACACATCCCACAACACAGAGTATCCCCATGATCATTATCTCGTGGAAAACTGAATCATTATGGAGATTATCCCATATCATATTCTTCAGGCCCTCGACGACGACATACATAACTATAGATGATCCGAAGATTTTTATTATACGTTTCATCATATTTTTGTCGAATGTTATATAATCCTTCGATTTCCTATACAATATATACGCATTCACAAATCCCGAAATGGACGTTCCAAAGGCTATCCCCAAGATTCCGAAGTTCCATATCAACGACATATTCAATATTATATTCACGCATATCGAAATGATAGCCGCGAAAACGGGAGTCTTCGAATCTTTCTGTGCGAACAATCCGGATGCAAATATCTTGCTCACAACATACGATGGGAGGCCAAGTGCGAAAATCTGGAGTATCTTTGATGTCATCTCAACAGAACTCCTCGAAAATTTCCCATGTCCATACAAAAAATCAACGAGTATATAAGACATCGTTATGAGACACACAACAGAAGGAATCGTCAAGCGAATTGCAAACAAAAACGATCTATTCTGTATATTTATTATCTCCTCCTTCTTCCCGCGACTAAACGATTCTGATATCTCAGGAAGAAGAATCGTTGCAAGAGATATCCCGAAAAGTGCGAGGGGAAGCTGTATGAATCTATCCGCAAAATATATATACGATATCGATCCCGTCGGAAGAAATGATCCAAAAAGTGTATCCATGAAAACGTTGATCTGCGATACACCAGCCCCAACAATAACAGGCGTCAACCTCCTCAAAAATTCCCTCGTTTTATTCGTTAGTTTTATATGGGATATGTGAGGAATAGGAAGTCCCAAAAATTTCGCATACGCAAATAAAAAGAGAAACTGAAATATACCGGCTATCAAGACTCCATACGATATCCTATAT
>CAMYPB010000072.1 GCA_947285985.1 uncultured Holosporaceae bacterium | reverse complement strand
ACTCAGGAATCGTGATGAGAACGAGTTTATATCCTAGGTATCCTTTTTGATCTCTATCCCATTCCCCTACATCACAAATCATAACGCGTCCTTTTTGATTATAATAAAATCCCCATATGTTTTGTCCATTATAAATTTGTTTTTGTTCTTGTCCATTGTATTTGTATGATAGAGTTTTGCCTTTATCTGACTTTATAAATGTAATATTATTCGGATATTGTCTTGAGCGCAATTGTCCAGGACTTCCATCCCATCTCCAATTTTGATTTTTTAAATTCTCTTTTAATCGTCCAGTTTCATCTTGATTATTACTTTCTGGAAATAGATTAGATGTTGATTGCCACTTATCAATACTATATTTCCCGTTACTTTGTTTTATTTGAAATTTATAAAATTGAAAATAATCAAATATATACCAATCCTTATCTTTACATGCTATACCCCATACACCCTTAATGTCCTTTAGAGTTATAACATTATTTATAGCAGCCTTCATCTCGGAGAATGTTCCATTTGGAATTATATAAACTTTGTTGCCAAAAAGCTCAGAAACAGCCCAAATTTCATTTCCGTCCATGTCCTGTCCAAATGCAACGCATTCCCGTGGTATTGTATTGTCATCTAATGTTGCAACGCAATAATCTTGATTCTTAAAAAAATCATCCAATTCATTATATTGAGCTCTCAGAAGAGTATTACCCTCCCCCCGGCAAGTATTCAGAAGTGAATATGAGTATACATCATTTATAAAACAAGTACTCAATATCAATGATAACATTTTAATACTACGTTGCATAAAATCCTCCTTATTATGCGTATAAAAACTTTCATTCTTATGATACACAAAAATTGTTAAATTTATGTTAATTCTTTATAAAAAACCCCACATACATGAAAAAATCACATATATGAGGAATTTTTCAATGATTCTTTATATTTTCTTAAAGATCAAACTTCCGTTCGTTCCACCAAATCCAAAGGAATTGTTCATAACATAATCTATATTACGTTCCTGTGGAATTTTTGGAGTTAAGTTCATTCCTTCACAAACATCCTCTGGATTTTCGAGATTTAATGTAGGAGGAACTATATTGTATTTCATCGCGAGAAGACAGATGATCGATTCAACACTTCCTGCTGCTCCAAGGAGATGTCCCATAGCAGACTTCGTCGATGAAACGTTCAATCTATACGCATGATCTCCGAAAACCTTCTTGACGGCTACAATTTCAGAAATATCCCCAACAGGAGTCGAAGTTCCATGTGCATTTATATAGTCTATCAAATTCCCATCTATCTTTGCATCATTCAACGCGGAAGACATAGAGAGACTCGCACCCTTCCCATCTGGAGGGGTTGAAGTTATATGGAATGCATCGCACGACGCACCATATCCTATTATTTCTCCATATATCTTAGCACCACGTTTCATCGCGGATTCAAATGTCTCCAACGTCAAAATTCCAGATCCCTCTCCTATGACAAATCCATCCCTATCCTTATCCCACGGACGTGATGCGAGTTCTGGAGTATCGTTGAAATTTGTTGACAATGCTCGAACTGCGGAAAATCCTGAGACTCCTAGTGGACAGACTGCGTATTCCGTTCCCCCAGCTATCGCATAATCAATATATCCATTTTGAATCGATCTAAAGGCCCCTCCTATACTATGCGTCCCAGAAGCACACGCCGAAACAACGCTATAATTCGGTCCTAAAAATCCATACTTTATCGCGATATGGCCAGATGCTATATTAACGAGGACGGAAGGTATGAAAAATGGATTAACTCGTCTAGCACCCTCATCATGAAGAGTGACAGACGCGTCATATAAACGAGAAACTCCTCCTATCCCTGATCCCACAATAACAGCAGTCTTTTCCTTCTGTTCGTCAGTTAAAGACGAAAATCCAGAATCTTCAACAGCTTGCTTCGCGGCGGCCATCGCATAGACAACGAACTGATCAACTTTTCTCTGTTCTGAAAATGTCATATAATCGTCCGGATTATACGCATTTTCTCCCCGCGGAATCATACCGGCTATCTTCGATGACATCCCTGAAACATCGAATGTATCAATCTGTCGTATTCCACTCTTAGATTCTACGACATTCTTCCATATCGTATCTATATTGTGGCCAAGAGGACAGACAGCCCCTATTCCCGTGATAACAACTCGTCTCTTCAATGATATACCTATTATTTATTGAGGGAATCCAAGTATTTAACAGCATCCCCAACTGTTATTATTTTCTCAGCAGCATCCTCTGGAATTTCACAATCGAAATTCTTTTCGAATTCCATGATGAGTTCTGCCTGCTCAAGACTGTCCATTCCAAGATCATCCTTGAAACTCGCACTCTCAACAACTTTGGATTCATCTAATTTTAAATTATTAACTATTATCTCTTTAACCTTATCAAACGTACTCATAACAACGCTCATAAACGTTTTTAAAAAACCTATATGCTAGAATATATTATATGTGGCCCAAAATCTCAAGCATTTTCATTTTTGAGTACCACGAAATATATTCGAATACAAGATTTTCAATACGTCTATCTCCCTTATAAAAAACAATCATAAAAACATCATACCACAAAATAGTTGATACTATAACATTTTGTATACAAAAAAATTTTTCAAAAATTAACGATTTTTTAACTATTGTTGTGCTATCGTGATTTTAGG
>CAMYPB010000071.1 GCA_947285985.1 uncultured Holosporaceae bacterium | reverse complement strand
CGTCATACCTACACAATATGACATCATTTATCTCGATATTGTGATTTGGATAAATATTCTTATCAATTTTTATATTTATTTTCTTATTATCCTTATCATACGATTCATACGTATTATTTAAAATCCTCTTTATAATAACGGGTTTTATAATATTAATCGTTTGAGGAAGGTTGTGTTCAATTTCGATCAATTTATCACGAATATCTTTTTGATTTTCCGAAATATTGTAATAAATTGTCCCTTTCCAATTTTTTCTCTTCTCACATTCTATGAGTCCATCTTCCAAACTTTTTTGTGCGATATTTTGGATTTTTGTATTCATCGTTGTTGTTATTATATATCCCCCTTTAAAAAAATCTTCCTCTGAAATATTTCTAGAAAATATCCTATGAATTTCTTCTGAAAAATATGGACTCATCATTTTTTCTCTCTTAAATTTCAGATTAACTTCTTCTTTGAGAGATTTTTTCAGGGTCATCTGATCGATATATCCCATCTCATACATTTGGTATAACACGGAATTCCTCTTTAAAATAACTTTAGAATTATCTTTTAGATTGATATAGACGGATGGAGCACTTGGGAGGGACGCGATAAACGCAGCTTCCGACGGACTGATATCATCAATATTCTTCCCGAAATAATAATGACAAGCCTCTACTATACCATAACATCCCTTTCCTAAGTATAGATGATTTAAATATATTTCTAATATTTTATCTTTAGAGATAGTATACTCTGTTCTAATGGCCATAATGGCCTCCTTTATCTTTCTCGTCAAACTGCGTTCATTTCCAACGAGAAGATTTTTCGCGACCTGTTGAGTTATGGTCGATCCTCCTGCAGGTTTCGAATTCCACGACTTTTTAGCCGTATTCTCGATAATTGCACGAAATAAACTTTGTATACTAATTCCCGAATGATTATAAAATTCTCTATCTTCCGCCGCGATAAAAGCCCCTTTTATTAAATCAGGAATATTTTTGAAGGGAACAATAACCCTCCTCTCAAATGCGTATTCATCCATTAAATCCCCAGACGATGAATATATTTTCGTTGTGGATGGAGGAAAATATGACAATAAAACTTCTTCACTTGGAAGAGCACGTCCATACCAAAAAAATATAGCCATCCCGAAGGACATTATGATAAAAACAAAACTAATAAAATAAAATATAACTTTTCTTAATTTGTCCAACACCGTGCATCTTCCAGAATACAATCCCTATTTTGAGATTATATCAAAATGTCTAAATTTTTATATAAAGATCTTCTATGAAACTTTTCTAACAGACGCAACTTTTTTGTTAGATTTCTTTGAAGGAGTCAATCCGACGACCTGTATATTGACATTCTTTTTGAACTGGTTGAATTTTGCCAATTGTTTCCCGATTAATTTCTGGGGCTCACTTTTCACAACGGACATAGGATTGATAAAACGTCCATTTTTTATGACTTCATAATGGAGATGAGGACCCGTTGAAACTCCACTCGTTCCCACATATCCAATAACTTGTCCCTGACGAACCTGTTGACCAGGCCTCACAGAAATACGGCTCAAATGTCCATATGCTGTCTCCAAAGATCCACCATGTCGAATTTTTATGTATTTTCCATACCCCGAATAATATCCAGCTCTCGAAACACACCCATTCGCTGTCGCGTATATAGGAGTTCCAATACTCGCAGACAAATCAACTCCCGTATGCCTCTTCACAACGCCAAGAATCGGATGTGATCTAACTCCATAACCCGACGTGACTTTCATATGGGAAAGGGGTCTCGATAACATAGACTTATTCTTCGACAATGATCCCAAGAGCATTCCATTCGAATCAACATATTCCGATATACCATCATGTTCGAATTTGTAGACCCTAAATATACGTCCATTCACAAGGGCAGAAACATATATTAATTCCGGCCTACCAACACATTTCCCTTCATCATCATAAAAATCGTTGTATAGAAACTCGAAATTGACGTCAGATTTCGAAGATTTGATATTAACGACATGCCCTAGTGCGCGAATCGCTTCATTCGCGATCTTCCCTTTCAATCCGCATTGTTTTAGTGAATTGAGGGGAGATTTAACGGACATACTCCCAGATATCGTCCTTGGAACTCTCGTTACGGGAATATCAACTTTCGACGATGTATAATTTCCTTTTTTATCTCTTGAAACAACAATCTTATATCTAACATCCGGCCTAAATTCAAATCCATCCAAAACGAGGGAATCGTCATTCTCACGATGTCCATTCACAACTATCTCCTGATTGATCTTCAGATTTTTAATCTTGAAAACTTTCACAAGAGATTTTGAAGCCTTGAAAACATCCGTTTTATTAAATCCGAGACCTTCCAAGAGAGAGGCTATCGTATCTCCCCTCCTCATCGAAACGCTATGAGATGGATTCTCCTTCGAAAACAACTTCTCAACAGAAATATTCGAAACATCATTGTTATTTGACGATGACAACTTTTTGCTATCATCCAACAACGTTGAAGAATCTTCATCATCAATATTATTATTCTCTAGAGATTCATCCTCATTATTCTCTCCACTTTGAATATCAGAAGAATCATTATTATCTTTATCATTATTTGATTCAACATCATCCCCAAAGAGACTATCCTCTGAAACGTCGGATATCGTTGGAGAATACATAATATATTCCGTTATGGCAATAGATGATGCGAGAGCAAGAAGCCCAATACTAACGATATGTGATCTTCTAATAACCAATGTTTAGCCCCCGGAGAATATAAGATATATACGCCTAGGAGTCTATCAGATTTTATCAAAAACGTCAATACATGAAAAAATTGACTAAAATAAGAAATATGTTCCTAAAAACTAATGATTACATTGTTATACCTCCTCAAAAACGAAAGACCATTTAGATTTATTGTTGTTATACTTACAAATAAAATCTTTCAAAATCATATCGAAAGTCGGTTTATAACTAATTCTATCCGCATTCTTCAATAATGTGATAATATTCCCGTTTGTGTTATAC
>CAMYPB010000070.1 GCA_947285985.1 uncultured Holosporaceae bacterium | reverse complement strand
CTTATGCACTAGATAGTGTCTATAGGTTGAAAGAATGGACTTCAGACCTCCTTAAAAAATCAAAAAATGAAATGTTGTCATCTGCAAAACATGAAAAATCAAGTATAACATCTATTATTGACGAAATAAAACAGATGATATCCTATCAAATGTCTTCGAAAAACTGTATAGTAGAAGTCGACGATAGTATACCAGAATTAAATTGTTCTCACGTGGATGTGTTTAGTATATTTAAAAATTTAATAGAAAACTCCATAAAACATTCTTCAACATCTGATCTAACAATAAAAATATCAAAAAATGAAGATATAGATAATATAAAGGATTATGTATCTATATGTTATGAGAACAATGGAAAAGAATTATCAACAAAAGATATGAACAATATTCTATCTTCCTTGGATGAAATGAATACATCATCCATACATCCTGGATTTGGATTGACGATGTGCGTTGAAATCGTGAAGTCATATGGAGGATCAATCAAATTTGAAAAAGATAATATAAATAATACATATAAATTTATTATAAGTTTACCAATCTATTTATGAGGATAAAATCATGACAGCAGATAAAAGTATAAGATATATAGAAGAACATGTTGGACGTCAACTTCGAGAGAAAAGAATAAGACGAGGATTCACACTCGCGACAGTCGCGAACAAGTTGGGAATATCCCATCAACAAGTCCAAAAATACGAACAAGCTCAAAGTCGAATTTCCGCAGCTATGCTCTTCAAATTCTCAAAAATCTATGGTGTTGGAGTTGAGAAATTTTTCAGTGATTTGAAAAGTGAGGATGTCATCAGTGAAGAAATACAGAACGTTATTATAGATCCAAAACCAAGGGATATATTAAATATCTTGATTATCGAGGATAATCCAGGAGATGAGGCCATAACTCGCAAAGCCCTCGAAGAAGTGAAAAATCTCAAGATTCTTTGCGTACACGATGGAAGTCAAGCCATAGAAGTTCTGCGATATAAAACACTCTGCAACGATTTCCCTCGTCCTGATCTCATCCTCCTCGATATATCGATTCCGAAACGGGACGGAATATCCGTTCTCAAAGAGATCAAACGTGATCGTGAAATCCAGGACATTCCCGTCGTTATGCTAACGAATAATGTCAGTTCCGAAGTTATGGTCAATTCCTATAAATACGGAGCATCAGGATATATATGTAAGTCCTTCGACTATGAAACATTCAAAAACAATCTAGTCGATTGCGTGAAATATTGGTCGAACGTCGTTGTTCTCCCTTGAAAACACAATATATCAATAAAGTATATTTCATAATACATATTTTGTGAGATATACTTATTCTATCATAAAATTTTCCCTCCCCTAACATTTTGTACACAACTTTTTTCATAATTTTTTTGTGTACGAAATGTCATTATATATAAATATGTGTGATATTATGATGTTAATATCGTTGTTTTTATATATAAGGAATAAATAAAATGCAATTTATCAATAAAAATATAACATCCTATGAAAAAGGACTCCTAGGAGAAAATTGTGCAAAAAAATTATTATTATCAAAGGGTTTTGAAATAATAGGAGAACGCCTTAAAACACCCTATGGAGAAATAGATATCCTCGCAAAACAAAATAATGATATCGTCGCAATCGAAGTTAAGCTTCGAAAAAATCTCGATAATAGTTTGGAATGTATATCTGATCTCCAAAAAAAACGTATTGCAAATTCATTGAATTTTATTATATCAGAACGTAACGAACCATTTGAAAACTACCGCATAGATGTTGTATGTTTAGATTCAGTTGGTCGTTTTGAGTATATAAAAAATGCATTCTATCTCGAAGAAATATTATCGTCGTAGTTTAGTTTTTGGATCAATTTTTATCACGAGCTTATTATTAAATGGTTGCGTTCCCGTTGCGGTTGTTGGAGGAATGTCAGCCTGTGGATATACGACTATGCGCGATAAAAAAGTGAAAGACAGTATAAATGATACGACTATCGAAACTGAAATAAAAACAAAATTGTATAAAATTAGTCCAGAATTGTATAGTGATATCTCAGTGAACGTTGAAAGTGGACATGTTCTCCTGACAGGATCAACATCCCATAAAGAATGGATTCATATGTGTGAAGAAGAAGCACGAAATACAAGTGGAGTAGTTTGTGTTGATAACAATATAGTTGAGGGAAAATTGTCACTCTCTCAAATCATAAAGGATGGTTCGATAACGTCAAATATACGCGCATCAATCGTGTGCGATAAAAATATAAAATCTGTTAATTATAAGATAAAAACAATGAATGGAATAGTCTATCTTCGAGGTATCGCAAGATCTGAACACGAATTGGATTCCGTCATACGATATGCCCAAAAAACTAAAGATGTGAAAAAAGTTATCTCATATGTGAAATTATTGCAATAATTTTTATTCACAGAAAAAACGATAATAAATGAAAAAGATTAATAATTTATTAGTCTTTTTTTTATATAATATAACATGAATCTAATTCAATTTTAATTGGGGAGAAATTTTTATGAAAAAATTAATATTCGCAACTTGTATATTATCAATAAATGCACTAGCTAATAATATAGTAAACGCAAATACAACAGACATAAATCAAAACCACACTGTAAATAATCCAAGTAGTATAAATATCATGGGAAATGGAGCAAAGTTGAAATATATCGGATTACAATTACAATCTTTAAAAAATAATTATGCAAAAAAACAAAATGAATTATCGACACTTGATAAGAATTATCAATTATCTATCAATAATCTTAATCAAAAATATCAAAATGAAAAAACCAAGAGACAGAATGAATTACAAGTAATTCAAAATAATATATCACAAACCGAATTACAGTATAGCACACTATCCTCTAATATAATGCAAATGCAAAATAATAAAGAACAAATGAGAGTAAATAATATCAATAATAAAGTTAGTCAAGCACAAGAAAAAGCAGAATTTCAAGCTTTGTACGCACAATACGACGGAATATTGAATATAATATACCCTGGAATCCTCAAACTAGCTACTAGAGAAAAACTAAAGCACGACTTAAAAGTACAATATAATAACATAAAAAACACAAATGGACACCAACATGCAATCGCACAAATACAACAGTCCATTGCAACAATTAAACAACAGTACAATTTGAAATAACAAATAAGCCTCATGGAAGACATAATGTCTTCCAACATGCTGACAAGACAAAATTCTCAAAAGAAAAATAACATAAAAAGTAGATAAGATATAATGAATAAGTGAATAGTCAATTATCCATATAAAACAAAGAATTATGATAATGGTGAA
>CAMYPB010000069.1 GCA_947285985.1 uncultured Holosporaceae bacterium | reverse complement strand
ATAATAAAGTATTCAACATTTTCATACATATTTTCATGAAAATCTCCATTTCTAAAAAAATTAAACCACCTAAAACCAGGCTATCACATAATCCTTAAAAAAGAGTTATTTCGTACACACTTTTTTTTACGATACATGATTTTTTTTGATGAAATAGACAAAAAATATGAAGATGTTGTAAAATCATCGTAGATCAGAAATTTTTATGATATAATATGTTTATAAGACGGATTGTTTTTTTATGTGCATTTTTCTTGTTTAATAGTGCACATTCCTTGAAGATAGAAATAAATAAGGGTGTCGTTGAGCCTGATCCTATCGCGATCGTTGATTTCTTCTCGAACAATGGAAGTGATTCGAAAACAGGAACGGAAATCTCAACTATAATAAAAAATAATTTAGAATTGTCTGGATTATTTCTTCCTCTTGATTCGAGGATGTTCATCGAATCAAAACAGACCCTCGCGACATCTGGGCATAATATTAAAAACTGGAACGTTTTGAAGGCTAGATTTTTAGTATACGGAAATATTGAGGAGCATGGATTTCAGTTTACCGTTCGTTTCAAACTCGTTGATGTCGTCACGGGAGAAATAATGTTGTCCCTCGATATTTCGGGAGATAACAATAAAAAACGAGAGATTGCTCATATTATTTCGGATTATATATACGAGAGAATAACGAGTGAGGAAGGATATTTTAATACCCATCTAATCGTTGTTGAGAGTGCGACGAAAGCCGGAACTCAAAGAAAAACGAAACTCGTGAAGATTGATCAGGATGGGTATAATCCTATAGACCTAACACACGGAGATGAACTCGTCCTCATGGCACGATATTCAAATGATGGAAAAAATATAGCTTTTATATCGTATAAGGATAAGGGAAAGGGAGCACTCGGGAAATCTGCACATGTCTATATTATGAATCTCTCGAATAAATCAACGAGACTCCTCTTAAACGAATCCATCATGAAAGAACTCATCAAGAAAAATAGGGGAAATCCAGTACAAATGACTTATGCCCCTCGATTTTCGAATGATGGATCAAAAGCAGTCCTCGCGATTATTATTGATGGGAAAAGTGCGATATATACACTCGATATAAAATCGAATACTTTAAAACAATTGACAGAACACACGAATATTGATACATCTCCTTGTTTTTCAAATGATGACTCGAAAATCGTGTTCACGTCAAATAGAAGTGGGAAAGAAGCTATATACGTCATGAATACGGATGGATCAAATCAAACACGTATAAGTAAGGGAGAGGGAAAATATTCGCAACCTGTCTGGTCTCCAAGAGGAGATCTCATCGCATTTGCGAAACAAACAGGAGGACATTTCTATATAGGACTCATGAAACCAAACGGATCTGATGAGAGACTCATAATAGACGGATACTTGGTTGAAGCTCCTTGCTGGGCATCAAATGGACGTTATATATCATATTCAAGTCAGTCTGGACCAGGACAAAAAACGACGACAAATATAACGGATATAACAGGTCATCACACGAGAATGATCGAAACTAAGGGAGATGCTGCGTATCCCGCGTGGTCTCCTAGAAGAAAATTAATATCAAAATAATATAAAATAAGATGATAATTTTCTTTAAAATAATATTATTTTTTATGGGCTGTATAATAAGTGCAGCCTTTTTGACACTTTTTGAGAGGAAGATCATTGGACGTATACAACTTCGTTTAGGTCCGAGTTATTTAGGACCGTGCGGTATGATCCAGCCTTTTGCCGACTCATTGAAATTGTTTTTGAAGAGAGATTCTCTTAGAGGACATTCGAAGTTATCGATATTTTCAATTTTATTATTATTGTTTGCAACTTTATTGATTTTGTCTATTCTTCCTCTTTCAAAGAATTTTTATATAATTGATTTAAAATATGGATTAATTTATATAATAATTCTACACTCTTTGATGACAATTTCTGAAATATTGATAGGGATAACTTCAAAATCGAGGTATGGGATAGTTGGGGGAACGAGGATATACTTTCAATCTATCATGAGTTATATACCTTTTATTTTATCGATAATATGTGTTGCAAATATAACGCATTCTTTCAATATAATTGAGATTGTTGAACTTCAAAGAGTTTGTCCTTTGGGATTCATTATGTTCCCGATATTTATAATATTCGTGATAACATCCCTCATGATTTCAAATCGATCTCCTTTTGATTTTTCTGAGGCTGAATCTGAAATCGTCGCGGGATCGTATACGGAATATGGAGGCATACTCTTTGGAATTATATACCTATCGGAATATTTAAATATTATAATAAATTCTATATTAATAACTCATATCTTCCTTGGAGGATGGAATAGTTATATTTCTGATAAATTTTCAGGAATTTTTATAACATTTTTAAAAGTATTGTTTTGTATATACGGATTTGTCGTTGCGAGGTCAACACTTCATCGTATGAGACAATCTGATGCTATAAAAATGTCGATGAAATTTTTTGTACCAATTATTATAATATACATAATATTTTTTATGTAAATTTATATAAGATTGTTCACAAAATGGAAATAACAACAATTTTAAAGGATCTCATTGGATTCAAGAGTCTGACTCCAAATGATGATGGAGCGATATCATACTGTTCAAAATTCCTTGAAAATATAGGATTCGACTGCAAAATTCTGGAATTTTGTGGGGTGAAAAATTTATATGCAAAATATGGAAAATTTAAGAAAAATATTTGCTTTGCAGGACATATCGATGTTGTCCCCCCATTAAATGAAAGTAAATGGAATTCAAATCCTTTCGAAGCCCATATAAAAGATAATAAAATCTTTGGAAGAGGAGCGAACGATATGAAAGGACCTCTTGCAAGTTGTTTATATTCCATAAAAGAATTCATAAATAATAATAAAAATAATATAAATTTTTCCATTAGTGTAATGTTAACGAGCGACGAAGAAATAATGGGAGATTATGGAACGAAGAGCATCATAAATTATTTAAGTGAGAAAAATGAAGATATAAGTCTTTGTGTGTTATGTGAGAGTTGTTCAAATCAAAATTCTGGGGAATATATAAAGATAGGATGTCGTGGAAGTTTGAATGTAAATATAAAATCGATAGGAACTCAATGTCATGTTGTTTCCGCTCCAAATCTCGGAAATCATATCCACAATTTGATATGTTATTTAAATAATATAACAACAAATCCACTCGATAATGGGAATGACATTTTTCCTCCCTCTTCTCTTCAAATAACATCAATTGATATTGGAAATAACACACGAAACATCGTCCCGCGGGAAGCCTCCGTTATGATGAACATAAGATTCAACGATATATGGAATTTCGAACGACTGGAAGAATATCTCATCAACACATCGAAAAAATTTTCAAATGACATACATTTTTCTTTTGAACGCTTTGGAAATGCGTTTATTGGGGCCGATCAAAAAAGTATATTTTT
>CAMYPB010000068.1 GCA_947285985.1 uncultured Holosporaceae bacterium | reverse complement strand
GAATAAAGGATCACTTTCTTCAACTAAACTATCATCAAAATCATAGATCTTATCGGCCTCGGATATAGAAGCATATGAATTTATATCATCTTTCTTATCGTTTTGAATGACCTTGAAAACTCCTTCTAGATTATTAAAATATTCGGACGATGTTTTTGCAGCACACCCCGTCACAATAATTTTTGCATCTGGATTTTCACGGATGGCCTTCCTAACAACTTGTTTCGATTGTCTTTCGGCCTCATGTGTCACACAACACGTATTTATAATAATAACATCAGAATCAGGATCTATTTTCCTTACCATAGATTTCGCAACCTCTGATTCATAAAAATTAAATCGACATCCTAAAGTTATGGATTTTATCCTCAAATTATCATCTCTATCTGTCATATCCCTAAAGACCTCCTAAAAAATAAAAAACCGTCATACAATTTTATGTATGACGGCAAGAAAATAAAAATAAATACACATCAAAACATAAAATTTATATCTCATTATTATCAGTGTTTTTTTTGTCCTCTGCATCAGACAAAACTTTTGAACGTTCATTCCATGTCATCGCAAAAAATATAGCACTACAAATTCCCGCAAAAACTGTTGCCATAAAAACACTATTCCATCCATAATGATCCGCGATGAATCCAATCCCCACTCCAGACAACGCAGTCCCTGCGTATCCAAGGGTTCCCGTAAATCCTGATGCAGTCGCTGCAGCTTTTTTCGATGCGAAATCTGCAGCTGCAACCCCAACGAGAATTTGAGGACCTGTGACTAAAAATCCAATAATTATCATACATAATGCATGAATCATATCAGAATTCCTAGGTGCAAACCACAACCCACAAACAACACAAGATAATAAAATCATATTTATTGTTGCAACAGGTCCACGTCTTCCCTTGAAGATCTTATCAGAAACGTATCCCGCACACATTCCTCCAAACATCCCCGCAACATCGAACATAGCCATCTGCAATCCAGCGCCCGTCAAAGAACTCCCCTTTGATTCTAACAAAAAAGTAGGCCCCCAATAAAAAAATGTCATCCTGCATATATAAACAAAGAAATTCGCAAATCCAACATACCAAACCAATTTATTGCTAAGAGCCATCTTCAAAGTTTCTAAATATGTTAGTTTAGGTTCATTTGAATCATCCCATTTTTTCGTACTCTCAGCTGCAGACGCGAGACCTGTCATCTTCTCAACACTAGGGAGTTTCAAAGATTCAGGTGTATCCCTCAAACGATTAAATAAAAATACAGATAACAAAATGGCCATTATTCCAGGAACAAAGAAAATGTATCTCCATCCAAAATGAACCAATAAAAAGGGAGCAAGAAGTGCAATTGTCCCACATCCTATCTGTTGGGATGTATTCCAAAGAGCCCACCTAGCCCCAATCTCAACAGGACTAAACCAATGTGTTAACAATTTCGCACAAGGAGGCCATCCCATAGACTGAAAACAATTATTTAATGCCCAAAAAATCATGAAAGATGGAATAACAGAACTAAATCCCAAACATAAATTCATAATAGCAGACAAAAATAATCCTATCGCCATGATATAGCGCGCACTATATCTATCCCCTATAACTCCAAAAAAACACTTCCCTATTCCATATAAAATAGCACCCAAACTTATAACTATCCCTATATCAGACTTCATGTAATTTAAATCAGAGCAAATTGCAGGAATAGCAAGTGAAAAATTTTGTCGAATCAAATAAAACGAAGCATATCCTATAATAATAGAATACATCGTTCTAAATCTCCAATAACTAAATACTTTCGTACAACTATCAGAATAATTCGACTGTGCCATAAATTTACTTTTTCTAGCCATATATCACCTTAATCTATTTTTCACATAAAATCACGTGAATCTTTCTAAAAGACATGACATTATAACATAAAGTATCCCGTTATGGAAATGTTAGATGAAATATTATTCCTAACTTTCCAGAGATTTTCTGAGTATCTCCAAATCAACAGCAAATTCTTTATCTTCTTCCATCAATTCTTTAACTTTTTTTACAGCATGAATAACTGTCGCATGATCTTTCCCCCCAAAACTTCGTCCTATTTCAGGAAGAGATTTTGTTGTCAACTGCTTCGATAAATACATAGCAACATGTCTTGCCTTCGTGATTGTTTTGAGTCTCTTTGAAGATGTCAAATCCGACAATTTTATACTAAAATATTCACATACTTTACGTTGTATACCTTCAATCGTAATAAATTTTTCATTCGCCCTTAACAAATCTCTCAAAACTTCCTGAGCGACGTCTATCGTTATCTCACGTCCAACGAGAGTTGAATGTGCGACAATTCGATTCAAAGCACCTTCAAGTTCCCTTATATTCGATGTTATTTTGAAGGCCAAAAAATCCAAAACTTTTTCAGGAATTGAAATAGCATGTTTTTTAGCTTTAGATTGAAGAATACCGAGTCTCAATTCATAAGTTGTTGGGTGAATATCTGCAACTAAACCCCATCCAAGTCTCGATTTCAATCTCTCTTCCATACCATCCAAATCAGATGGGGATTTATCGGCCGATATAATAACCTGCCTATTATTATCAACGAGATCATTAAAAGTATGAAAGAATTCTTCTTGTGTCGTATCCTTTCCACTAATAAATTGAACATCATCTATCATCAAAATATCGACATTCCTAAACATCTCTTTAAAAGACATAGAATTCTTATACCGAAGGGAACGTATAAAAAGATACATAAATTTCTCAGCTGAAATATATATTATCTTCTTATCTGGATGAAGTTTTCTTATCTGCCACGCAATTGCGTGCATAAGATGAGTCTTTCCAAGTCCAACCCCCCCATATAAAAATAATGGATTAAATGGAGGAAAATCAGACTCAGAAACACGAAGAGCTGCAGCATACGCAAATTCGTTTGGTTTTCCAACAACGAAATTATCGAATGTGAACCTCTTATCAAGGATAGAGATACTATCGAAATCTTCTCTCTCTCTTTCCTTCTCCTTGGATAAATCCTCAACTATATTGTCATCATTATGTTCAGTTTCACTCTGTTTTTCATCTATATCATCATCACTAGGATTATTATTCAAAGATGTCGGACTTTCTGACACACTAATAAAAATCGCACGAATAGAACATCCATAAGAATTCAAGACATCGATTATTTCAGAAGAATACCTCGATAAAACAGTATCCTTTATGAAGTTTGATGATGTCGAAAATTTCATCATTCCATCTTCCAAAGAACAAACCGACAATTTGGATATCCAATTCTTTATCGCATTCTGCCCAAGCGACAATTTCAAATCATCCAAAGATTCGTTCCATATTTGTTTTATTTTATTCTCATCAATAATCGTCATTTCTTAGACCCAAAAAATGAACCCACACTATTCGTTGCAGATTCTTCCAGTTCCTTCAAACTATTCGCACTGATAACCTCAATTTTATAAGGTAAGAAC
>CAMYPB010000067.1 GCA_947285985.1 uncultured Holosporaceae bacterium | reverse complement strand
AATAGATTTCGTATACGAAAAGAATATATCTCAAAAGAACAATGTTCGTCAAGAATCGACTCATCCTCGTCAAGATTGTGATTTCCAAAACCTCGATGAATTGAGGAGTTTTATCATGGAAAGTGACCTGTGTAATTTGAAGAACACATCACGAAACACTGTATTTTCAGACGGAGATCCAAAATCTAAGATAATGATTATTGGAGAGGCCCCAGGTCAAGAAGAAGATATCCAAGGAAAACCATTCGTTGGACAAAGTGGACAACTCCTGAACAATATGCTCCTATCCGTTGGAATTTCAAGGGAAGATGTCTATATCTCAAATATCGTGTTCTGGAGACCTCCGGGAAACAGAACTCCTTCAAACGAAGAAATTTCTATCTGTCTTCCATACGTTCAAAAACATATCGAATTTATTAGTCCGAAAGTTTTGCTCCTCCTTGGAAGTGTGTCGATCCGCGCGATATTGAATTCTAGTCTCCCCATATCAAAATTGCGAGGGAAAAAAACAATGTATAACAATATAATCGTTATACCATCCTTCCATCCCGCATATCTCCTGAGATCCCCAAATCAAAAATCTCTCGCCTTCCTCGATATGATCGAACTCAAAAAATGTCTCACAAAAGAAAACCCCGAAATATGAGGTTTTCTCTTGACAAAATTTTGATTTTGTGTTATCATGGTTTTTTGATTGCATCCAAAACGTTTTGTACTGTGCCTATGTTTGGTTCGATTGCAGGATTTCCATTCTTTTTTTCTGCATGCGTGAATTTTGTTTTACCTTGCAACTCATAGAAAATAGGAGGAAGAGATCGAAGGGCACGATCCGAATCGATGGCATACGCCAAGAATTGGAGAACGTTTCTATTGTATAATCTCAAGGCATCCTCTCGCAATGCGGAAACTTTCGCGTTGTATTCTGATGGAAGGATGTATTTTTCGGAAGTTGTTACTCCTTTATTAGGTACGGGAGTTACTGCTACTTTATCAGGACTATTACCTTGGATATCTGTAGAAACATCTTTGCTATCTGTCACTGTTATTTTAGTATCTGCCAATATCCAAGAGAAATCCCTGATCAAAAGTTGAACAATGAGCCTCTCCCCAGAAGTTCCTGATTGCGACTTACCAGCAGGCTTATTGAATGAAACGGAAGTATCCTTCACAATCCCATCCACCTCCCAAAGATCTTGCCCAGTATACGCAATTTTCACGGCAATATCCGATGAGAAACCACTTTGCTTCTTGATCGTGAATGATTTTATACTTTCCAATCCATTACCCCAAGAGAAAAATGTTCCGTTGTTATTGTTTTTTGTTGTAACAGTTGTAACAGGTTTACCTACAGCCTCAACAGCCTCAACAGACCAATCACTCGCATTGAAATATTGCTTCGCTTTTTTACCTTCCCCAAATTCGATCAATTTTTTATCAAAATCCCCAGGGAACGCACTCCCCATCATAGAATAAACTTTCGACAATGTGTCATAATCCTTTGGAAATGCAGCAGCTGGATTCTTTGATCCATCCCCAACTCCTTGCAAATTCAAACTTTCCCAATTTTTATCTGCATTACCTCCCGAAATCTCGAATCCTCCGCGATAGACTTTTTTAAGGAGTCTATCCTCACACGTCTGCTTGAGACTTTTAACTTGCTCTACTTGCTCTTTGATTTCCGTATCCAAAGCTGTGAGACTTGTATCTTGCTTTTGAATTTTCGTATCCAAATCTGTGAGACTTTTATCTTGCTTTTGAATTTTCATATCCAAACCAGAAATTTGTTCTGATAAAGCTGTGAGACTTTTATCTCGTATACTATGACCATCCCTATTATTAGCAATATTTTGGAGATTCAGGCCTTGAGGATCTTTTCTATTATCAACACCAATAATTTCCTTCAAGACCTTATCATGAGTACCCAAGTTTATTGAATCTGGATTAGACCCTGGATTATTAGTACCTTGTACCTTTTTGATTTCAGATCTTGCATAATAGTCAATAGCATCTCGATCCTGAAGGACGCTATACCCATATGAATTGTTCATCATCGCGGGAAATATCACGAGAGACAAAATTATTTTCTTCATAAATTCACCATAAAAAAACCATACTATACGATCATGTTAACACATAAAATGTCGTATCGTAACGTTTCGTACACAACTTTTTTTCTTCTATGGATAAAAAAATAATTTATTGGTATAATGCGAAAAAATTTTATTGAATTTTTATGGAGTATCCTATATACCGAACCGTCTGTATGATCGAGGGTTGTTTTGAATTGTCCCCAATTTTTCGACGGAGTCTTGTTATTTGAACGTCTATCGTGCGATCACTCACGATGAAACCCAATTTTTGGGAGAGATCCTCGCGGGAGATCGGTTGATTTGGACGTTGACACAATGTCTTCAACAACAACAATTCCGTCGACGAAAGATAAATATTTTCGTTATTCCTCATGAGATTTCCATTTTCTATATCAAATGAACAATCTCCAAAATATATTATTTTTTTGTCATTGTTTTTATTATTATCCGTCCTTTTTATTATCGTTTTTATACGGGCGACTAATTCACGTTCATCGAATGGTTTCGTTATATAATCATCGATTCCATTTTCAAATCCCAGGAGTTTGTTGTCGATCGAATCAACGGCCGTCAAAAGGATAGCGGGAGTTTTTTGATTGATATTCGAATCAGACTCTCGAATGGATCTTATAAACTCTATACCGCTCTCCTTTGGCATCATGCAATCGACAATGAGAATATCGAAACTCGTTCCATGAGATGACATAACAACTCGCGCCTCGTTCGTGTTCCTCGCTCCAAACGCGTTGAATCCATAATTCTTGAGGATCTGAACAAGAAGACTCAATATACGCTCATCATCATCAACAACGAGTATACTATACCTCTCAAAATCAAACATTCTCCAAAACTTTCATCACAAAAAAATCAATGTGCATCAAAATCATTCTATCACCCCGTATTTTTGTGTGTCAAATTTTATGAATTAAAAACATTTTCTTCTATAGAGAACGCGGATACCTCCTGTTCACAAATCGTCTTCTTTAAAATATTAGGTTGTGTTTTTGAAAGATATTCAAGAAACGATCCATATTCATTGTCATCACCCTCTATTTTAAATGTACGACCATCTATGACGGGGCTATATATTGGAATCATCCCTCTTTCATTTCTTTCGATATCTGATATATAATGCGTTGATAAACAATATCACAAAATCCACTGCTCCATAAGAAATGGTCCCATACGTATTTCACCTTGTTGATTTACATCATTATAATTTCCAATGACAACATTATATCGATCGTTTGAAACATTATTACCGTGTCCAAGTATTATTTCTTTATTATTATTGCTTAATTTTATATTATTAATAGTAATAAGACCACTCGAAACAGAAGGACCACCAGAAGAAGATGATGTAATCATACCATCATCTTCTTTCACATGTAATGCATCATCTCGATGGGGATCATTATTACCCAAAACAAAATTTTGTACTATTTTTTTGGTCGGTTGTGTAT
>CAMYPB010000066.1 GCA_947285985.1 uncultured Holosporaceae bacterium | reverse complement strand
TGAAAATTCTTCAGGAATATCGATGGGTTCACCCCTTTGAACTTTCCCTTGAATCTCTTCGATATATTTCGGATCATTCAATTTTTGATTCAAAGGAGCTGGAGGATTATTATTATTATTCGTACCATTATTTTGAGAGGAAGATTTATTTAGGGCATTCATCAAGAGATTCGAACTCAAATCAAATGCTTTTTTTCCAACCTCACTATTCAAAATTGATGCCGTCTTGGAAATCGTGTTGTTCATTTCCAATTTCCCGATTTTCCCCTCATTTCGCGCGATATCGAGGGATTGTTTATCGTCGATTGCTTTCTGCTCGTTTTTATACTGAACTATTTGATTCTTTAAATCTGTTATTTCCTGCTGCAATTTATTGATAGTATCCTTATCGTTATTATTATCATCTTTCTTCGCGTTTAAATTCTTTTCTAAGGATTCCAATTTAGAAGTCAAATCCCCAACCTTTTTCTTGAGATCATTTATTTCAGGGGTCCAATCCTTGGATTTTTCTTTTGGTTCTTCCTTAGGTTTTTCATCGTTATTTTCAACTTTGTTTTCAGGATCATCCTCAGAAGGACCCGTATACGCACCATAAGACATCCCAAAAGATAAAACTGAATATATCAATATACCATTTAACAGATATTTTATATTTTTTTTCATGATATCTCTCCCCAGAAGAAATCAAACCATTCGTATTTTATATATCACAATCTATAAATAGTCTAACACAAATATTTTCATAAAAAAAGCTTAAAATTTATAATTAAATTATGTATATAACAAATAAAAAGAGAGACAAATTGAAGTCGTGTTCTGTTTGAATATCAAAACGTCACATCAGACACGAGACAAGATATCTCTCTTTCCCTCCCCTTTTATATGTTCCAGGATTCCAATGAAAACAAGCCACACGAGAACGTTTGAATCTCCAGAACATATTTATATAATACGAAACAAAAGTTAAAAAATCGTTAAGATATTGAAAAAAGTATCATTTTTTTGAAAAAAATTTTTGATATGATTTATTTGGTGCGAGATCCGCGTGTGATCCGAAGAGTATGTCGTTGTTTTCGTCGATATATATTATTTTATTCGAATATATGACAAAATTTGGATTCTTTGTAATCAATATAACTGTTTTTCTTGATGAGACAAATCGAACGAATTCATAGAACAAAGAAAAATTGTCATAATTTTCAAAGGATGAGGGTTCTTGAATGAGGATAACTTTTGAATCCGAGAGGAAGGCACGTGCCATTTGGAGACGTATCATTATATCCTGGGAGAGAATAATATCCCCAAATTTATCGAGGACATCTTCGTATAAAAACTCTGATACATCAACTTTTTCTGCAACCTTCAATATTTCGTCTTCATTTTTATCTGAAAGACCAAGTGATATATTTTCCATTATGTTTCCTTCAACAATTCCAAAATTTTCCTCAAAAAGGAAGATAGATCGACGTATATCTGATGTATCGATATTATTGATATTGATTCCCCCTATATATATACTCCCAGATTGAGGTGTATAAAATTTTAGGATTAAATCGAATATATACTTTCCAATCTGTGATTTCTCTCCTGTTATTGTTATCATTTCTCCGGGGAGTATTGAAAAGGTCAGATCATCGAAAATCGATTCATAATTCAAAGGGGAAGGATCATTGAAACACACTCCATGAAACGCTATAAATAAATCCTTGTGATCAGACAATTTTTTCAAGCTATGTTCATGAGAGAATGTGTTTGACAGGACGCAATCCTTTGGTATATAACCCGATATATCGATTTTTTTTATCTTCGAAAATTTTAGGTATGAAGATAAAAAATATGTATACACAAGAATACAACTCACAACAATTATATAATTTTGAGAGACTGCTTCGAAGATAGGTATACAATAGTCCTCCCTAAAAAAATATATAGAACAAACGAGAGAAAAAAGAATCGCAGCACTCCATATCGATTCCCAAGCTTTCCTCTCAAAATTTTTTTTATTCTGTTTTGATATTTCTTTAGAATTTTCGAGAAATTTGTCGATAATCATATCCTCTATATGAAAATATTGAATCCCCCTTGCAGATTGAATCGTTGATCTACAAAATTCCCCGAGACTCAAATCCTGTTTATTTATATCATAGAAACTCGTTATATAGAGGGATAACGGAACAACAAAATGAATCATCAAGCAAACGACAATAATAAAAAATATAGTATAATAATTTAGAATACTCACAAGTATAATAAGACTAACAAATATAATAATCGCAGGTATCGAATGAGTGTATAGCGAGGAAATCCCAGATTCAATAGACCTCAAATCAATGAGTAGATTCGAACATAAAATCTTCGCGTTATTCAATGACAACTTGTTGATGTCGATCTTAACGATAGTATGTATGAAATCATTGAGTATTCGAAATGTGTTGTTACGAATGGTTATATTCGAATAGTGACCTATCAAAACATACGAAACAAACATAAAAAAAAGAGAACTTATCGATATATAGAATCTCAAAACATCATTCGAAATATTGATTATCTCAAAATGAAAAATCCCAAATACAGAGATGGATAATACTATAAACGAAAAGAATAAAGATATCCTATACCTATCGAATAACACATCTATAAATTCCAAAATATCATGGTGGAGCTGAGGGGAATCGAACCCCTGACCTCTACAATGCCATTGTAGCGCTCTCCCAACTGAGCTACAACCCCATCACACAACATATACGTATATATATTTCATATTGTATATTATATCATTATTTTTTGCAATCTATATTTTTGTGACATCCCCATAAATATATGAAATTTTTGTTTGCAAAATATGATGATATTAAAGTATAATTCTAAAATGAGCTATTTAATATAAATATAACAATGAATACGTTGAAAATTTTAAATTTATTTTTTATAATTGGGAGCTTATTTATTGAGGATTCGTTTTCCGCGCACCGTCACAGAAAATTCACTCCCGATGAAGATAACGCTTTGATACAAGCTGTCAATAAATATACGAGTAAGCATAATGGTACGTACAATTGGATACAAATAGTCATATCATCACGTCTTGAGAGAAATGCAAAACAGTGTTATGAAAGATACCTGAATTATCTACGACCGGACATCAACCATGATCCTTTTTCTGATGAGGAAATTGTCAGACTTCGTGATGCAATCAAGTTATACGGACCGCACTATAGCGAGATACAAAAGTCGTATTTCCCAAATAGGACACAAAATCAAATTAAAAATCAATACCATAAGATGAAAAGGAGAGGATTCATGGACATCACAAATGAAACTCCGAAGCATAACGATGAAGATACTAACTTTGATCCATATTCTGTCTTAGTCACGATGGATGACAACACATTATGGAACAACGAAACCTCACATATTGTTAGTCCATGGTACAAAAACCCTCTGGAACCATTAGATATTTAATATTCACCTGGGACGAAATTGTATGCCCTCGCATATATACGTCCCAGATATTTGTATACTCATAATAAATCATAACTCTCCTCAAAATCAACGACCCTCATATTATTATTGTATAACATAATTTATACTTTTGCAATACTTTATTATAAATGGTGCAAATTATATAAAATTTTATGGGCAAAAAAATAATTTGTGTACAATCTTTTTTTAATGTAGGATGGAAATATCAAGTGAGTACTGGCCAGTATAAAAAACTTGATTCTTGATCAACAACAGATATATTGAATTATAAAATCTCTGTTAGGCAAGAAAAACCAACACTTTAAAACACTTGTATTAACTTAAACTCTTGCTTAGCAGAGAAGAATGAAAAGGGGTGTGAGAGACCTCTGACAATTAGATATATTACGCAGAGTGACAGTCTGTCGTAGTTGGAGGATATTGTGACAGAATAA
>CAMYPB010000065.1 GCA_947285985.1 uncultured Holosporaceae bacterium | reverse complement strand
ATGATAAACAATATACGAAAATATTATCCTGATGCAGGAGGAACAACTCAGCTATCTGATTCTGATTCGAATTTTATGCAAGTTTTTTGTGCGGAAGAAAATGGATCTGCAGGGGAAGTTTTGAAGGGAATATATCCTCATCTCTACGTTGTTCCCCTCGAACATGATGCAATAAATTATACAGGAGATATATATTTTCGTCCCCTCAAAATCGAAGTTCCATATGAAAGAAGTTATGAAATTTTGAAGAAATATTTAGGGACACCTTATGAAAGTCCATTCACACTCCTTGAGATGGTCAATGCTATAGGTGACAAAAATGTCAAGGATGAGACTCAAAGATTGTTCTGTAGTGAATTTGTGGCATTATTTTATAAAAAATTGAAGGTTATCCCAGAAAATGTCATCGTGAGTAATGTCATTCCAGAAAAATTGTCTTCAGGTGCGGGAGAGAATGATATATTGAAAGATGTTGCAGATCAAGATATTCCTATACGTCATGAAAATAGGTTTTTCGAATGTGACTGTGTGGGATGCTGCGGATTCTTTAAATAATATTTGTTATATAGATGGGGTATACTTATGTATACACCTCTCTATATAGTTATATACTTCGAATTATGATATTTTGTTGAGATATTGCAAATCCTTGTTTACATGATGTTTTTTCCATGTATAATAATCTGTGGTTATATAGATTATTAAGGAGAAAAATATAAAAATGATAAAAAATTCTATATATCTTGACTATGCTGCAACGACTCCTTGTGATAAACGTGTTGTTGATTTTATGATTCCTTATTTTTCGGAAATTTTTGGTAATCCAAATTCTTTGCATATTTATGGACAGAAGGCCTTGGAGAGCTTAAATTTCGCGAGAGAGAAGGTGTCTAGTTTTTTGAATGCGCAAAATGATGAGGTTATATTCACGAGCGGATCGACGGAATCGAATAATATTGCGATATGTCGCGTTGCATCAAGGATTTTCAAGAAAAATGGGAAAAATCATATTATCACCTTGAAAACGGAACACAAGTCCGTTCTAGATGCGTTTGAACGTATGAAGAGGGATTATAATTTCGATGTAACGTTTCTCGATGTTAAGAGTGATGGGATTCTTGATCTTGAAAAACTGAGAGAGAGTATCAATGAGAAGACATCCCTTGTTTCGATATGTTTTTTGAATAATGAAACGGGTGTCATACAAAATGTCAAGGAAATATCGAGAATTTGTCATGAAAAAGACGTCCTTCTTCATATTGATGCGACGCAAGCCTTTGGGAAGATTGAGGTTGATGTCAAGGATTTGGATATCGATTTTATGAGTGCATCCGGACACAAGATATACGGTCCAAAGGGAGTTGGGATTTTATATTTCAAGAGGAAACATCTTGCTCTTTTGAAAAATCCTGGTGCGAATAATGATGTTGAATTTGGGATACGTGCGGGGACAATTCCCGTCTCATTAGTCATGGGATTTTATAAGGCCGCGGAAATTTGTATGTCTGAAATGAAGCAGACATATGAGAGAATTTCAAGGCTTCGTGATAAATTGATAAAGGGACTCTTCGATAATTTGGATGAACTCTATATCAATGGGTCGCAAGAGAGTTTTTATCCTGGAATAATTGATATAAGTTTTAGGGGAGTTGAGGGGGAAGCCCTCATGATGGAAGCCCATAGAATATGTGTGTCTTCAGGATCTGCGTGTACATCAAATAAACTCTCTATCTCTCACGTTTTGGATGCTATGAATATTCCATCTGATATTGCGCAGTCTTCCCTTCGTATATCAATCGGGAGATTCACAACGGAAGAAGATATAGATATCGCAATAGAAGACCTAATAAACGCAACGAAAAAGTTGAGGGAGATGAGTCCCGTTTGGGAGATGATTCAAAACGGTTTAGATTTAGATTTGATATTTAAGGATAGGAGAAGTCATCATGAGCATGAGATATAGTGAGAAAACTCTGGAATACTACAACAATCTAAAGAATATCGGGGTTTTAGATGAAAAAAATGAGAAGGTTGGAACGGGAATAGTCGGATCTCCATTGTGTGGGGACGTCATGAAACTTCAACTTCTATTTGATGATAATGACAAAATATTGGATGTTAAATATAAAGTATTTGGATGTGTTTCAGCGATCGCTTCTATGGAATATATTGCAGAACAATTGAAGGGTGTTTCGTTGGACGATGCGAAACTCTTGAAAAATTCAGAGGTTGCAGATTCTCTCGAACTCACGAAAATAAAGAAACATTGTTCTGTTTTGGGAGAGGAAGCGATCCAAGCCGCGATTTTAGATTATGAAACGAAAAAAAAGAATAATGGGGTCTCAGAAATGATTTCTGTCTCGCAAAATGCGATCGCAAAATTGAAGGAACTCATGGATTCTTATGGAGAAGAATGCATAGGAGTTGGGATAGTTATAGGGTCTGGGGGATGTTCTGGAGTTGACTATAATCTATCGTATGAAATGAAATCAGATTCTCCAAATGAATCATCTAGAAAATTTTATGAAAAGGATGGCATAAAATTCTTCTATGATGAGGAGGCCGAACTTCTCGTTCGAGGTCTCGAGATCGATGTCGTTGAGAATTCGTTTGGTCATGGTTTTGTTGTGACAAATAAAAATCAGTTTTCATGTGCGAATTGTACGTGTAAATGTGGATAGAATAATATTGAATACCACAAATTATGTGGTATTCTTGAATTTTTTTATTATTATAAAATTTTATGGGCAAAAAATAAAAAATTTGATAAGATACACAACATTTGATATCATAAACCTTATATCATCCATAATTTTTAAGAAGTATTATTATGCCTCTTCAAGAAATAGAGAGAAATTTAGAGCATTGGATAAAGTCTATATATTCTTCGACGTCTATGAAAGATTTGGAGAATATAAAGTCTGATATTTTGGGGAAATCCGGACTTTTGACGTCTGCTTTCAAGTATATGGCCAATCTTTCGCATGATGAAAAGAAATCTTTTGGAGAAAAATTGAATATTTCCAAGATGAAAATAGAGGAGGCCATAAAAATACAGCGTAAAAAACTTGAGGATTTCTTGATATCTGAGAAATTGAAGAATGAGACGGTTGATATAACTCTTCCCGTTTGTTTTTCAAAGGTTGGGAGTCGTCATATTATCTCGAGATCCATATCGGATTTTAGGAGATACTATCAATCTCGCGGATTTTTAGTTTTAGATGGTCCTGAAGTTGAGGATGAATATCACAATTTCGATGCGTTGAATATTCCAAAGCATCATCCTGCACGTCAGAGTCATGATACATTCTATATGGACGGTGGATTTGAGGGACGACTTCTTCGTACTCACACGTCATGTGTTCAAATCAGAACGATGGTTGAGAGGGGCGTACCTGTTCGTATGATTTCGATGGGGAGAGTTTATAGGAGTGATGATCTCGATGCAACGCATTCCCCTATGTTCCATCAGATAGAGGGTCTCGTTGTCGATAGAAATCCGATCAATATTGGACATTTGAAAAGTGAGTTGAAGAAACTCGTGTCGTTCTTTTTTGAGACGGATGATGTTTCGATTAGGTTTAGACCGAGTTTTTTCCCGTTCACGGAACCTGGGATGGAAGTTGATTGTAAATACATGAAAAAAGATGGGAAACTCATAATAACGAGTGAGGGAGATAGATGGCTTGAATTGGGGGGCGCTGGGATGGTTCATCCGAACGTCTTTGAAATGTGTGGGATAAAAAGTGAGGTTTATGGATTTGCGTTTGGATTTGGAATTGAAAGACTCATAATGTTGAAACACGGTATACAAGATATCAGAAACTTATATGACACGGATATTCGTATTTTAAAGCATTATGCATAATTTTTAAGAGGAAGGTTTTTTATGTCGGAGAATGATCATTTATCTAGAAATCGAATAGATTATAGTATACTTGGAATAATTAAGCTCA
>CAMYPB010000064.1 GCA_947285985.1 uncultured Holosporaceae bacterium | reverse complement strand
CGCATAGCTTGTGTTTCAATATTTTCACGTGAAATAGAAATTTCTCCTCCTTCATTCTCACAATCATAAAAACCAGGATACAATAAAACGAGACCATCTATAAAATTGTTATAGTTGTCGTCACATATTTTTTTTGCGTATCATTTAATACATAATATGTATTAGACGAAGATTGTGCTAATGTATTACAATCATAAAACGTACCGTAGCATATTAGTGATGTCATAATAACGTTTTTTAAAAATTTTTTCATAACTATAAAATAATAAAATTCCTATCGAAAACAATATCTTTGGAATTATAAAATAATATATCATAAATATCAATAATTATATTGTGATCGTTTTTATTATAATTTTATGTATTAGTATCGTAACAATTTTTATGTAGATTTTACACAATTTATAACGTTGTCACACAATATTGATCTTTTTATTTTATCTCGGTATGCTATAAAGTAATATTCATTTAAATTTTGGTTTTTTGTATTTATCAGTAGAGGAATATATATCAATTATTTAGAAATAAATATATCGTTTAGTTATTGTTAATTATTGCTATAAAAATGCTCTTTAAATACATCTCTAACAAATTGTCATACAATGATGCTTGCGTTATGTAGTACATGATATTATAGATATAATAGATTTTTAAATATATGACAAACTTTATAATCGTGCATAACGAATTATTTATTGACACACAACAGAATCCTGCAAATTGGAACGTCATATTGAATACACCATTTATTTGCTTGGTTTATGCAAATATGAGCTAACAACATTAAGAAATAGGATATTTGTAAAGATTTGTAAATTAATATCATATTATATAAATTTGATATTATAGATAATTTTATTAGTCAAAACTTTTAAATACGTGATGAAAAACAATTATTGTTTCTCTCAATACTGTGAATTTTGATATTAAAAAAATACAAGGACGCTCCGTAGAGCGTCCAATTTGTCATTATTAGAAGGTTTTTGTTACAAGAAATCTAACGGATGTACGACTTATCTTTGCTTTTGGATATATTTTAAATCCAATAACATCAACAGGATCTAATTTTTTAGATGTTTTAAATGCATGGGATATTTCAAATCCAACACCCCACCCAGAACATCCAATCTGCCTATTGAATCCAAATGTTAACATAGGAGTTATTTTATGAAAATTCTTACTTTTCACATCAAAATAAGCACCTAAATTATCATCTTTTTCTCCTGCTACAACACGCCCATTTAATTGAATTACTCCGATTTTAGAATATATAAAAGATTTATTATCATCTAGATAGAAACCAAATTTTAATCCAATATGAGGTGATAATTCAAATCTAGATTTAGTCTTAAATTTTATATTTTGTGTAACATTATCTGAAAAGTCTGGTTCTAGCAAATGTTTAAATACATTATAAGTAGCATACTTCGTATCGTGTTGATCATCTATTCCTACAGCGTGTAGCGTAGGCACACGTCCCATTGACAGTGTCATTATTACATTACCAACTATGGTATTGCTCTGATTTTTGGCTATATTGGAAAGTATATATTCGGCATCAGGGCAATATTTAGATAGAAATTTCCCTACCATTTGCATCCCATATGAAAAATTGTTATTGCCTATGTAATTAAGCTGTTGGCAATTTTCTTCACCAAAAAAATCTTCTATTACATTCATTAAGTCATATTGTTGATTACTACCACGGAAAAAATATTGGCAGTTATTTAAACATCTTGCTATATCTTGAGGTATTGGATCACCCGCAACATTGTTACCATCAAATAAACATTCTGCAACAATATAATCGGTCATTGAGCGTAGTATGTTAAAGGTTAAGCGATCAATTTTGTTAATTGTACTTTGATATATCACAGAATTTCTATTATTAGCGTATCCACTAATTTTTAATTGTTTACTTGATTTATCGGCATCACACCCAAGATCTAATCCTATTCCAAATTGATTGATTTTCTTAATATATCCGATTGATATAGAACCACCCCATACAACTGACTTGATCGATTTTTTGTCGCCATCAAATAAATCATTATCATTTCGTGAAGTATTATGTCTCCCAATATTTACTCCAACACCAATATTGAATCCATCAACTTTTTGAGATGCAAATATTTCAGATACTCCGAAAAATATGCATACTCCGTATAATAACACCCTTTTCACAGCAAGTCATATCCTTGAAATTTAAAATTTTATTATATTGTATCACAAATTGTAGTATTTTTGTATTGTATCTAAAGGTTCTCTAAAAATGTAGAAAATTTTATAAAATTTCGCAATAATTTTTAACAAAAATGTTTACTTTTTGAAAAAAATTGTAATAGCCTAAAAGTGTAGCAACGCTATTGAGGAATCGTTATGAAAATTATTTTTAATTCTTGGCTCGTGGTACTTTTTATTTCACCACTGTCTGCTAACAGTGGGAATGTGGATTTGGGACTGCCACCTGCTCCAGGGTACCTTTCTAAAGAAGATATAATGCAGAAGGACAGGTCAATGTTGGCGGACAGTTATATGGCATTATGTAATTACATAGGGGTTATATCTCAGAAATTGGAAGATGCACAATGTAGAATAAAGGATTTAGAATATATTGTAAACTCGCAAGAAAAGGATCTTGAGGAATGTATGAGTATAGTAGAAGATCAGAACTCATTCTTAGATAAGATAGACAAAGAGATGGAGGAGTCTGAAAGACTGGATAATGCGGTCATCGAATTTGTTTCTGGTGATAAAAAAAATAACGGTAGCAGTTCGTACAAGGATTGTTTTAAAGGTACTGTTTTGGAGGAACTCATAAATTTGTAGAGAAACTACTGTACGCGGAGCAATATCTCTCGTTTATTCGAGAGATATTGTTCTGTTCGTAAAGTCGTCTTATCTTTTCGTGAATTAATTTGCTCGGTTATTAAGGGCTAATCGGGTCGCTACTTCAATAGCTTCGGCATCCAGTCTGTCAGACTTCTCCATCTCTTCGTTTATCTTATCTAAGAGTGAGTTCTGATTTTCCATCATACTCATACATTCCGCAAGATCCTCTTCTTGCGAGTTTACAATATATTCTAAATCCTCTATTCGCGATTGTAGAGCTTTCAACGTTTTTTCTTTACTATCTAACTCTCCTTTAAGCACTTCAATATCAGCATTTTGTCTTGTTATCGTGGTACGGATGTTTCGTATATCATTTTCCAATCCTCGGATGGCGACTAATTTTACATCTCTATCTCTTAGTATTACGTCTTTTTCAGCGAGTAACTCTTGTGATTGTTCGTCTTTTTTACCAAGTAAATTCTGCAATTCAAGAATCGCGTTTTCTTTTGCAGATACCAATTCATCCTTTTCTTTCTGGATTTCGTTGATTTTTTGTTGTAGAGCGTGAAATTGTCTCAACAAATAAGAATATTCTTTAATTGATCTCTCATATTGTTCAAAGATATTTTTTACGGCTTTTGTAGTATCGCGAATCTCTTCAACGCTATCTATTGATTTTGGTAGATTTTGCACTTCAGGCCCTAGTTTTTCTCTTATGCTACCATAATTTTCACTATTCAGGTATCCGTTTATTGCTCCCATTCCAACCAATGCTGTCCGTAATCGCTTTTGTTTATCTACAGATCCTGCTATACGGCCGCTCATACCATTACTTTTGTCCAGAAATTTATTCTTAAGGTCTCTCCTTTTATTCATACATGCAGCTCGTTCCATATCGTACGAATCTCGATCAATTTGAGCAGAATAACCCTCGCTAACCATTACGACGCTTAGAGCCATAATTAACATAGATATTTTCTTCATAAAATTTTCCTCCCATATTAAAAAAGTTCACATGTAATTGATACTACCAAATACATCTCATATTCTATGATAACACAATATTTATTAAAAAATCGTTAATGTTGAGATTTTTTCATTTGAATGGTTATTGACTTATATCAACAATTTGATTATATTGTGCTGCGTGATTGTATGTCAAGACATGAGAAAAATTTTTTCATATTATGGGATAATTTTTCAAAAATTAACGATTTTTTAACTATTGTTGTGCTATCGTGATTTTAGG
>CAMYPB010000063.1 GCA_947285985.1 uncultured Holosporaceae bacterium | reverse complement strand
AAAAATCAAATAAAATTATTTATAGAGAAGGATATTGCAATATGATGCAATTCCTTCTTTTCGTCCTGTGAACCCGAGTTTTTCTGTTGTTTTTCCTTTAATATTTATTATATTTTTATTAATATTCATGATAGATGCGATAGAATTTTGCATTATATTTCTATACTTTGATATTTTGGGTTCTTCACATACGATTGTTATGTCGATATTCGATATATTATATCCGTGTTCCATAATCTTTTTATTGGCAAATTCCAAGAATTCACGGGAATTTTTATTGATCATATTCTTGTCTTTTGGATCGAAATATTCCCCAATACTTCCCATACATAATGCTCCAAATATCGCATCGACGAGACTATGAATAACAACATCCGCGTCGGAAATTCCATCCAATCCGTATTTACAATCATTTTTATCTATTTCTATACCACAGATTATCAATCTTCTATCAGGATCCTTTGAAAAGGGATGTACATCATATCCGAAACCTATCCTAAAATGTGGTTTATTATTATCTTTGATATCGTTCGTATACGTTATTTTTATGTTATCCTTGTTTCCATCGACATACGCGACCTCTATATCCTCGATATCGCAAAGTGACGCATCATCCGTTATATTATCGTGATAATCCTTATATTTCTCGTGTAATCTCTTGATGAGGGACGTCTCAAATCCTTGGGGAGTCTGTATTATCTTCAATTTATTTCTATCGATCGATTTATTTTCAAATCTATAGGAGTCGATGACATCAACAACTGGGACGACAGCCTGACATTTTGTATTATCATACAATTTATCGATAACTCTATATATTGTGTCCCTATCAACATAACAGCGCGCTGCATCGTGAATCATAACATAATCATAATGAACATTCATGAGTCCATTATAGACGGATTCCTGACGCGTTTTTCCTCCAAAAACTGGATCTTTCAATCGTCTATCATCTATATCCTTGAAAATGTCGTTATAAAGGGAGATATATTCACGAGGTATAACACATATTATCTCGTCAATTATATCGATCGACAAAAATGAATCGACGACTTTTCGTATTAAAAAGTCGTCATCAACAATATGAAATTGCTTTGGTGTGTTGTTATTATCGTCAACACGACGATTATCGAGGAATCTCAATCCATTCCCAGACGCCGCAATAATAACACTCAAGCCTTTCACAAGAAAATTAGCCCTGTCTCGCCTTGAATTTTGGAACCTGCTTATTTATGACGTATACACGACCACGACGACGAACAAGTTTACATGCACGATGTCTATTTTTCAATGTCTTCAAAGAATTTGCTACCTTCATGATCAAAATCTAAAAAATAAAAATCTGATAGTCTAATTCTAACATAAAATTCAATGTGCTTTCAAGATAATCGTATTTTGTGGGTATATTATGGACTATTAATTTGAATTTTTTTGTGTACGAAATGTAACATTTTGATGTTTTATGTGTTATCATTTATAAAATAATTTTTTTTAGCGAGAGAAAGTATTTATGAAAGCAAGTATTAAAATGTCAATTTTATGTATATCTTTAGTGTATAATGGTATATCCTCCGAGTTTAACATACTGAATACTGGGGAGGGGGGGATCGACCATTTCCTTCGAAATAGATTCTATGAATTAGAAAAAAAATTCAATATTTTATCTGAAATGTTAATTAGTTGGAATAGACCCTCGTATATCGTTTATCAAACGAATACAAATGGAACATGGCAAAATGTTATATATTATGAAAAGGAGAGTAAATGGATTTTTACACAGTATGAGAGAGCAATTTATAAAGTTCCAAACACGACTTTTGAAGAAATAAAAAATATTGCGACTTCTGGATCTGGGTGTATAACGGTGAATGATTTATCTATATGGGATTTTGGATATGGCAATAAAAAATTTTATATACAACATGATAATATGAAGGGAGGCATCTCTTATTATTCCGCAGATTCAATTCCAGATAGTGGAGATGTGACTTTTACAAAGGAGGATGCAGAGCCTAAGAACGTTGAATGGAATACACCTAGAAATTCATCAAAAAATGACAAAAACGAAGTTATCGAAGTTATAAAGGATTTTAAGTTATATAGTGTCATTGGAAAGGTTAAAGCGGATTATTATTATTCAAGTGTATCAATAAAAGTAGGTGATAGCATTGTATATAATTATGATTCGGTCAATAAATCTGGAGATAATCACGGAATAGGGGGATTTGATTCGGATGGAAAAGGGAGGATAATGATCATTGATTATAAAACAAATTCACAGAGTATTTCAGAATTGATACTCGTCACGATTCCTGATATTTATTTAAAAAATATGATAAAATGAATACAAAAAATTTTGATGGTGCCCGAAAGAAGACTCGAACTTCCAAGGATTTCATCCACTCGCACCTGAAACGAGCGCGTCTACCAAATTCCGCCATCCGGGCATCACATTCATTATATAATATAATTTTGGAGGAAAAAATATATTTTTTATGATAGTATGTCACATATATAGAGAAAAAATAATAAATTCTGATGATTTTAGATAGAATTTCTTCTCCATCTGATATAAAAAAATTGTCTCTTCCTGAGATAAAAATTTTGTGTCGGGAACTTCGCGATGAAATAATTCGTATAACGAAAAAAAATGGGGGGCATTTAGGTGCGAATTTGGGATCTATCGAGTTGATCGTTGGGAGTCTCTATGTTTTTGATTGTTTGCATGATAGATTTATATTTGATGTTGGACATCAGGCATATGCATATAAATTATTGACGAACAGACGTGATATAATGGAAAATCTACGCCAGGAAAATGGAGCATCAGGATTCATCAATCCCGAAGAATCTGAGGAATATGATCATTTTATATCGGGGCATGCATCGAATTCTTTGAGTGCGTCCATTGGGATTTCAGTTGCACGAAATCTCGATAATAAGGATTTCAAAGTTCTGACATTTTTGGGGGATGGATCTTTGAGTGGGGGTATGATTTATGAGGCCATGAATAATATCTCATCTGTTAAAAAAAATTTTATCGTCTTGTTGAATGACAATGAGATGTCTATCTCGGAATCTGTTGGTTCGATGAGATCATATCTTTCGAAATTATTGTCTTCGAAAAGTTATCTTGCGTTTCGTAGGGGGTTTGGGAAATATCTCTCGTATCTCCCTGATAGGATTTCAAAGCCTCTAGAAAGATTAATAAAATTGTTGATATCATTTCTGAAAGGACATGGGACAATATTCGAAGAGTTTGGATTTCAATATATAGGCCCGATAGATGGGAATGATATAGAGTCTGTCATTGAAACATTGAATAACATAAAAAAGTATGCACTTTATAAACCTGTTTTATTACATCTGAAAACACGGAAGGGACATGGATATCTTCCCGCGGAAGAAGATAAAAATAAGATGCACGGGATAGATGTCTCAAAAAATAAAGTCAAAAAATTTGTTGATGTTTTTGAAGATGAAATTGTTGAACTCGCGAGAAGGAATAATAAAATATTGTGTGTCACGGCTGCGATGAAATCAGGATGTGGACTCAATAAGTTTTCCAATATTTTTCCAGATCGTTTTTTTGATGTTGGGATCGCAGAGGAACATGCCATAACTTTTTCTGCGGGACTCGCGAAATCAGGGTATATTCCGTATGTCTGTATATATTCAACGTTTTTGCAACGTGGATTCGATCAGATTTGTCATGATGTTTTCCTTCAGAATCTACCCTTGAAATTTATCGTCGATAAATCTGGGTTTCCGGGGAATGACGGGAAAACTCATGCAGGATTATACGATATATCAATGTTTTCTCCTTTCATCGAGAGATGTGTTATATACGCTCCATCGAATACAAAAGATTTTAAACGAATTTTAGATGATTCTTCTCATAACAACAAAATGACGATGATTCGTTTTCCTAAGGATGAAATAATCGAAGAATTCGAATGTTTTGAAAGTAATTTTAAAAATAGTCGTGTTGTTAGGATTGGATCTAATGATATCGTCCTCATACTTTCAATTGGACCAATTTTAAAGAATATTCTAGAGGCTGTCGATATCATGAAAATTCAACCAACGATTATTGATGTCCTCTGTCTTAATCCATTCGAATACGATGAATTTATTGAATTTCAAAGGGGATATAAATTTATAATCATAATAGAAGAGGGTATATTTCAGGGATTTGCGAGCATATTCCTTGAATATATGATAAAAAATAAGAGATACGATATCGTATCTAAAGTATTTACGATAAATGCAACTAAAATTCCGTTGATTCATTCATCAAGAAAACGACAACTC
>CAMYPB010000062.1 GCA_947285985.1 uncultured Holosporaceae bacterium | reverse complement strand
CTTTTGAAATTTAAAAACATGATACAATCATAACATAAAAAATGTTATATTGTGACGTTTTGTACACAACTTTTTTCATAGATAATAATATAAAATTTTATGGGCAAAAAATTTTTGAATTTGACATTTCTCGAATTTTGAGGTATCTTAGCACTCAGAGGGTTTAAATGCTAATAAACAAAATTTAAGGAGAAAACAATGAATTTTAGACCATTATACGACAAAGTTTTAGTTGAGCGTCTTGAAACTCAAGAGAAAACGATTGGAGGAATCATTATTCCGGATACAGCCAAAGAAAAACCTATCGAAGGGAAAGTTATAGCCGTTGGAAATGGGAATATCTGTGAGAAAACGGGAAATACGACCCCTCTATGTGTGAAGGTTGGAGATAGGGTTCTCTTCGGAAAGTGGTCTGGAACTGAGATAAAAATTGAAGGGAAGGATTATCTCGTTATGAAAGAATCCGATATCATGGGAATTTTTGAATAATTGTTTTTATTATTTTTTTATATGAGGTGAATTATGAGTACAAAAGAAATACGTTTTTCAACAGAAGCAAGAGATAAAATTGTTAGGGGTGTGAATATACTCGCTGATACAGTTAAAGTTACGATGGGTCCAAAAGGAAGAAATGTTCTCCTCGAAAAATCGTATGGTGCGCCTAGAATAACGAAAGATGGAGTCTCTGTTGCGAAAGAAATAGAGTTGGCCGATAAATTTGAGAATGTTGGCGCACAGATGGTCAAAGAAGTCGCGAGCAAAACATCGGATCTCGCGGGAGATGGAACAACAACATCAACTGTCTTGGCACAGGCCATCTTGAATGAGGGTGTCAAATCTGTTGCAGCTGGAGCGAATCCTATCGATTTGTTGAGGGGTATCAATTTAGCAGTCGACACAACCGTTAAATTTTTGAAGGAAAATTCCAAGAAAGTGTCGACAAACGAAGAAATCGCACAAGTTGGAACGATTTCTGCGAATGGAGAAAAAGAGATCGGAGAAATGTTGGCAAAGGCCGTTGAAAAGGTTGGAAAGGAAGGGGTTATCACGATTGAAGAAGCAAAATCTTTCCAAACAGAATTAGACGTTGTTGAAGGTATGCAATTTGATCGCGGATATATCTCTCCATATTTCGTCACAAATTCTGAGAAGATGACGTGCGAATTGGATAATCCGTATATCTTGATACATGAGAAAAAATTGACGGGTCTCCAACCTCTTCTCCCTGTTTTGGAAGCCGTTGTTCAATCTGGCAGACCTTTATTGATTATTGCGGAGGATATCGAAGGGGAAGCACTCGCAACTCTCGTCGTCAATAAACTTCGTGGTGGACTTCGAGTTTCCGCAGTGAAAGCTCCAGGATTTGGAGATAGAAGGAAGGCCATGCTCGAAGATATCGCAATCTTGACGAATGGAACTGTTATATCAGAGGATGTTGGAATCAAACTTGAGAATGTTAATATAACGATGCTTGGATCCGCAAAGAAAGTTACGATCACAAAGGATGACACGACGATTGTTGAGGGTGCGGGATCGAAAACTGAGATAGAAGCAAGATGCTCTCAAATAAAAGCACAGATCGAAACATCAACATCTGAGTATGACATTGAGAAACTCAAGGAAAGACTTGCAAAATTGTCTGGAGGAGTTGCAGTGATTCGAGTTGGGGGCGCAACGGAAGTTGAAGTCAAAGAGAAGAAAGATCGTGTGGACGACGCAATGCACGCGACGAAAGCTGCTGTTGAAGAGGGAATCGTTCCAGGGGGAGGAGTTGCATTACTCAGGGCCTTGTCATCTCTCGATTCAATAAAGGTTTCAAATGAGGATCAAAGAACAGGTGTGAATATCATAAAGCACGCTCTTCAGTCCCCTGCAAAACAAATTTCGAATAATGCAGGAGTTGAGGGATCAGTTGTTGTTTCGAAGATTCTTGAGAATAAAGATTTTAATTTTGGATATAATGCGAGTTCCGATACATACACAGATATGTTGAAGGCTGGAATCATAGATCCAACGAAAGTCGTGCGAACTGCCCTTCAAGATGCTGCGTCTATCGCGGGATTGTTGTTGACAACTGAAGCTGTTGTCGTCGAGAAACCTGAACCAAAACAAAGCAATACCCCTCAAATGCCAGGTGGTATGGACGGAATGGGATACTAAAAATTTTATATACTTGGGATTTTATTATCCCAAGTATTTTTCTTAGAAATATCACACTTCTTCTTTTGGATCTTCATCTGGAAGGATATCCTTAGCCTCCCAACATAATATATATAATGTTGAGAGTGCCATATTCCGAGAGAAGGTTTTTGATGTTAATTTCATAGAACTCAAACGATCTGTGAGGGCCGCGAGTCCAACGGACGTTGTCGTCGTCCACCTTGATACCATGGAATTTTGTCCAAGGATTCCTCCTATGATTCCCGATAGAATTCCTGATGCAACGGAAAGTCCCTTTATTGAATATATGATAATATTCGATGATGATTTGTCTTGCTTAAATTCGTTGAGGATTGATTCTATAGAAAGGATTAGGTTTTCATTTTCGGGAGTTAGGCTGATATTTTTGTTGTTTCGTATATGTTTTAAGATATTTTTTGCGATGAAAGAGAGATTGACGACACAATCCGATGTTTTTTCTTGATATTCATTTGAGAAATTGTGATTTCCAACGATATAATCGTTTGTGAACCATGAAAAAATTGCTTGTATCTTACTTGTGTAATAATAATCAGCGGACGTCACGAGACCATCGAGTATTGATATAGCGACTAGAAGATGACTAAGCCATGCATATTCTGAATAATATGCTGTTAGGATTTTTGTTATATCAACTCCAACACCTATCATAATATCGAAAATTGATGTCGTTATTTTTGGACCTTTATATTCGTTTATGTCTTTAAATTTCTGAGTTGTGTATCCATATCGAATTTCTGCAGCCTTTTTAACGAGGGGTTCTAAATGTTTGAAATCTTCAAGGAAGGATGTCAATTCGTTGGAGATTCTGTCTTTTTCCGAGATATGAACATCATTGTCATTATGAAACATATCGTGGAGTTTATCGATGAGACTCGTTGGTTGTGATGAAACACTCGACGATAACAATGATTCACGAGTTGTCGATGAATTTTCCTCGGATTCATTGTTTGAGAAAGAGTATGAAATTTTTTCGATACTATTTCTTTTGGTATACTCTTCTCTATCTTTTAGTATACTATTTATTATTATATCTTTAAATGCCTCACACCTATGAAGATTTCTTTGGGTTGAATATTGATTGGACGAAGAATATTCGATAGATTCATCTGAAACTTTGTGCGGGAAAAGATTGTCGAGACCCGATTCCGTATATTTCATTGTTGATCTATCGAAATCCACGATAATCCTACTAGAAGAATGACTGTCTTCTGAAGATGATGCGTGTGACGATGAATAAAAATTTTCAGATATTATTGATAAAATTAAACATAAATACAATTTTTTCATGATATAAAGTTCCTCCCAGATCATGATGACAATTTTTAATTATAGTATACATCATGGAGGAACGATTATCTAGGTTATCGGTTCTTCATTGACTTGTATCAAGGATTCGTCTTCATCTTCGAGGGACGGAACCTTGTCGGACTCAAGAATATCGACGACTTCTTGATCCTCTGATTTATTGGATTCATTATTTTCAGAGCTATTATTTTGTTTTTTATCATTTTTTTGTTTATTAATATTTTGAGATTTATTTGAAGACTTTGATTGATCTTTGTTTTTATTAGGATTATTGTTGGAAATAATCTCTTCTTCGTCTTCATTTATTATATTTTTATCATCATTATTATTGTGATCGTCATCTTTTTCAACGATACCATTTGTTTCTGATTTTTCGACGAGGACAGGTTGATCCATCACACCCAAAACATTTTTTGAGACTTCAGGCATTTCTTCGGGAGTTCTCGGGAGTTTGACACTCGTCATATTTGAATCCCCTGGTTTTTTTGGGAGGAAGATTGTTATACCAGCGTATACTTTCGAAATCTTTCCATTATTTAGGGGTATTCTAAAACAGAGGATATTTTCATTTGGGAGGACTTTGTCAAGATTTCCAGTTTCCGCTCTATACTTTTGAAGGAATCTCAAGGCTGCCCAATTTCCTTGACATTGTATACGAACGAGTTTTTCGTCGTCTATAATAATATCGGGATCGTTTGGATCGTATGTTGGAGACTGGGCGGAAGGATCATTATTTCCAGATGCCCAACGTAAATCGAATTCTATAGGCTCTCCAAAATACCACATCCCTGATTTATCGGAATTAATAAATTCGATATTTGCGTCATTATTCGGTTTGAATATACGATCCACAAGATAATCCGTATTTTTTTCTTCTCTCTTGTTG
>CAMYPB010000061.1 GCA_947285985.1 uncultured Holosporaceae bacterium | reverse complement strand
AAAAGGAACGTGCGAAACTTGTTGCTGAGGCCTTGAATTCAAACAATGGATAATCTTTTAAAATATAAAATAGATAATATCTTTGTTTTATGATATAGTCTTTCTAATAAAAAGGATATGTTAAAATTTTATGGATAAGCTACCTAATATATTGCCGATATTTCATATAAAATCGACTGTTTTGATGCCACGAGCTCAACTTCCGATTGTTATGTCTGAGTCTGAATATTTCAAGATATCGTCCGAGATACAGGAGGATAATATCGTTGGAGTTGTTCAACCTCGTCCGTTTATTTCTGGGAATACGAATGATTCTTTGGATTCATCGTTTAGGAGTGGATGTGCGGGGAAGATAACGGATATAACATCGAGTGATGGGGATATCATCGTGAATATTCAAGGGGTATGTCGTTTTGAGATAATTTCTGAGATTCCATCGAATGGACGTCTTGAGTTGGCTCTTGTTTCATATGAGAAGTATGAGTCATACGATCTTGATAGTTCGAAGGACTGTGATTTTGATAAGGAGAGACTTCTTAGTGCGCTCGACACATACTTCAAGAATTTATCGATATATCCGAATTGGCAGGAGATTGAGAAGACTCCATGTGACGTTTTAGTTTCCGCCTTGGCGATGGCTTGTCCTTTCAATCCGAGTGAGAAGCAGTCTTTATTGGAGACAGTTTCAATGTCTGATAGAACGGACATGATGACGAGGATGATAGAGATGAATTCTTTTGACAAGTATGGAACGAATCGTTCTATAAATTGATTGATTTTATGATGAGATGAAAGACAATGGTTGAGAAAAATACGTTTTATCTAGAGGTTTATGGATGTCAGATGAACGTGTATGATTCGAAGAGGATCACACACGCCCTTGAGCTTGAAGGTTTCTTTGAGGTTGATTCTCCAAGGGATGCTGAGATCATCATTTTCTATACGTGCAATATTCGAGAGAAAGCTGCAAAGAAGTTATATTCTGATATAGGACGTTATAGAAATGAGGATACGAAGGTTATAGCAGTTGGGGGGTGTGTTGCTCAATCTGAGAAGGATGATATGTTTCGGAAGTCTAAATATATAGATATTGTGTTTGGTCCTCAAACATATCACAATCTTCCATCACACATAAAGAAGATTTTATCTGGTGAAGAGAGGAGGATTATTGATATCGATGTTGACAATACGGATAAGTTCAAATTTTTAGATGATCACACGAAACAGAAGACGAATTTTTCGGAGTTTGTTGCAATTCAGGAGGGTTGTGATAATTTTTGTACGTATTGTGTTGTTCCGTATACGAGGGGACGAGAATCTTCGAGACCTGCGCTCGATATTTTGAATGAGGTCAAATATCTTGTTTCAAACGGAACGACGGAGATAACATTGATCGGGCAGAATGTGAATTCATATCATGGAGAGGCTGCGTATATCAATCTCGGGCAATCTCGAGGGACGTGGAGTCTTGAGAGATTGATTCATGAAGTTTCGAATATAGATGGTATAAGACGACTTCGTTATACGACATCTCATCCGAAAGATTTCACAGAAGAATTGATGAGGGCTCATAGAGATATCGATATTCTTGTTCCTTTTGTTCATATTCCTGTTCAATCTGGGAGTGATCGTATACTAAAACTCATGAATAGGGGTCACACATCGAAAGAGTATCTCTCAAAATTGGAGAGATTTCGTGAGATTTGTCCTGATATATCATTTTCATCGGATTTTATTGTTGGTTTTCCTCATGAGACTGATGAGAATTTTATGGAAACTGTTGATCTTGCAAGGAAAGCGAGATATTCCTTGTTCTATGCATTTATGTATAGCAAGCGGAAGAATACGCCGGCCTATAATATGGATGATCAGATTCCAGACGATATAAAGTCTAAGAGACTCGCAATTCTTCAGGATGTCCTTTTGAAAGATCAACTTTCTTTCAATAAATCTTGTGTTGGGAAGAAGATGGAAGTTCTTTTTGAAAGGTATGGAAAGAAGGAGAATCAATATATAGGGAAGAGTGTTTATTTTCAATCTGTCGTTGTTGAGAGCTCTGACAATTTGATTGGAGAATTTCGAGATATCCATATAGAAGACGCATTTCAAAATAGTCTTTCAGGAAGGATCGTATGAAGATATGTGTGGATCTCTCAATAGATGAGGATTTGTGGACTCACATAAAAAGTGAGGATGAATGGATTCAATATTTTGAAATTATTGCATATAAAGCACTCATAAAATTTGATAATAATTTTCAAGATCTAAAAAAATGTTTCATAAGCATCACGATGACGAATGATAATGAAATACGAGACATCAATAAAAGATTCCGAAATATTGATAGGGGGACGAATGTGTTGTCGTTTCCGCAGTATGATGCAAATGAAATACAAAATTTTTTAAAAGAAAAGGGTGATGAGAAATTGTTGGGGGATATCGTCCTCTCGTATGATACAATAAAAAGAGAGTCAGATTTATTTCACAAAGAATTTTTAGATAGAGTTGCCCATCTGTTCGTTCATGCTGTTCTTCATTTGTGTGGTATGGATCATATAGATAATGACGATGATAGAGAGAGGATGGAAGATCTCGAAACAAAAATCTTGAAGGATTTTGGAATTGACGATCCTTATGTGTTTTGTGATGATGAGGAGATATAAAAATATATGAGTAGTTGCGAGCAGAGTCGTTCGTTTAAGGATTGTATTTTAGGTGTATTTAACAAAAAATATAGGAAGAATAGTGAGACATCCCTAAGAGACACTATTGAAGAATTGATAGAAGAGGATAGTTGTGCGGGGAATGGGAGGTCTTCTATTGCGGAAGACGAGCGCGAGATGCTGGGAAATGTTTTGAATTTACGCGATATACAGGTTCAAGACATTATGGTTCCGAGGGTTGAGATCAAAGCCCTTCCAACGACAACGAAAATAGAAGATCTCATGAATGAGTTTGTTGAATCTCAGATTTCCTCTGTTTTGATATACCAAGGAACGATAGACAATATCATAGGGGTTGTTTATTTAAAGGATGTTGCGAACTGGTTTCATATGAACAAGCCGTTTAATGTTACATTGTTTTTGAAGGATATTTTATTCATACCTCCAACTATGAAGACGTTAGATCTTCTCTTACAAATGAAATATAACGGTATAAAAGTTGCGGTTGTTGTTGATGAGTATGGGGGAGTTGAAGGGTTCGTTTCATTCAAAGATCTCGTTGATGAGGTTATTGGAGATATTCAAGATGCAAGTGAAATCAAGCATCAAAAAAAGAAGATAATAAAAAATCAGGATGGATCTTTCACGGTTGATGCGAAGACAACAATTTTGGAATTGTTGAAGAGTGTTGGTTTGAAATTGATAACATCCGATAAATCTATAGATACGATAGGGGGATATATTTTTTCGATAGCTGGAAAAGTTCCGGTTCGAGGAGAACTCATTGTGTGTTCTCGAAATAATGTTGAATTCGAGATATTGGATGCTGATCCAAGGAAAGTTAAGAGTGTTTTAATAAGAAAGAAATAAATTTGCGATAATTTTTTTATATCCGATATGGTTTCTTGCTATATCGGATTTTTTATTAGATAAAAATGATTGATGTGATGTATACTACGAGAAATCATGATCTTAATAAATTTATAATAAAATGGAATCTAATCAGCAGAAGAAAATCATTAATTTAATAGATGTTTCTGGGTTTATGTATCGTGCATTTTTCGCACTTCCTGATCTCATGTTCAATGGACAGGATTTTGGAGCGGTTTATGGGTATTGCAATGCGATCCTGAAATTGAAGTCAATTTTTCCGAATTCTATGTTTATAGGGGCTTTCGATTCATCGAAACACACATTTCGTCATGAGATGTATAACGAATATAAGAGTACGAGAAGGGAGACCCCAGAATCTTTGATCTCTCAGATTCCCTATATAAAAGACGCATCAAAAGAATTTGGTTTTTTAATCGTTGAACATCAGGGATTTGAAGCAGATGATATTATTGCGAGTTATGTTCATCTTCTTAAAAATAATGATAAATATATGATAAATGTTATATCTTCAGACAAAGATTTGATGCAGCTCATAGACGATGACAACAATATCAGGATGTTTGATCCTATGAAGAATAAATATATCTCGCAAGAAGACGTTATAAAAAAATTTGGGGTTAAATCCGATAAAGTTTTAGATGTTTTGTCCCTAATGGGAGATACTTCTGACAATGTCCCAGGAATTCCAGGGGTTGGTCCGAAAACCGCATCCCAAATAATAAATGATTTTGGATCTCTTGAAAATTTTATTAAAAATATAGATAGTCTTCCAAAAACGAAGAAGAACGATAAAATACGTGATAATATTGATCTTGCGATTCTCTCCAAAAAGTTGATATCTCTAAGATACGATGTTCCTCTTCCTGAATTTTCGTTTGAGGAGTCTAGGAATCGGAATATTATA
>CAMYPB010000060.1 GCA_947285985.1 uncultured Holosporaceae bacterium | reverse complement strand
TGTCAGAGCATAGTATAACAACATGTTTATTCTCAATATGATTCAATGATGATGAGACTGCATTTCCCGTTCCAAGTTGTTCTTTTTGGATGGAGACAATCACATCATTAAATAATGAACTACCTTTATACTCATCTTTTGTGACAACAATTATTCTATTATTATGATATATATTGCTCTTTACTGATGAACACATATCAATAATATGACGGATCATAGGTTTCCCTGCGATCTCATGGAAGGGTTTTGGAAGACGAGAATTCATACGATTTCCATTTCCCGCAGCAAGAATAACAAAATCTATCGACATAACAAAAATTTAGTTTAAAATATAACGCATATCCTCATATTCTAAACTAAATTGTCTCAATATCCTAGTTTTTTATGGGATTGTCATCACTCGGTTTTATGAATTCAAGACAGGACTTCACAAATAAAATGTCATTGAAAATCACAGTTTTGTTTGGAACGACACGTTTAAAATTTTCTGCAAAATATAGACACTTTTGTTGAAAATTTTCTATAGTCGTTCTGTGTTTTGAAATTGTTCTGTGTTTTGAAATTGTATCGTTTTTATTTGGTATTTGATTCAATATGTTGATTATCTCTTCTATATCTTTCATGAAACTCTTGACTGTTCCGTATCCAAGATTTCGGATGGTCGTTTTATCGTGGAACTTGATATCAACAATTGTATTCATAAAATTTTTTATATTCCAAAGTCGTGACACGACGATGTTGTAGTTATGTCCTTCTGAAAATGACAAAAATTCATCGTATTCAGACGAGTTGCATTCTCCTTGATAGATCGTTGAAAGAAGTGCGATAGAAGTGCGATATAATATAATAATATTTCCCTCATAATATCAAACTTGTCATAATAAATTAAAAATCAGGCATATTATATCACAATAATTCTATAAATAATATTATAAAAATACAAATGTTGTGCGATTATTGTATAAATATTATTAATGAAAACGAAATATAATATGCGGAGATTTCATGGGGATATGAGATATTCTTATTTCTAGGTATAGCCTGATATATCGGATATTGTCGATCACATCCCATATCGTCTTCTTTATATGAGGGGCTATGATCGCATCAAAACGTTGTTCATCTATATGGCGAGAGACATCGTACAAATAATTTATTATATCAAAACAACTATTATTAAATATATCGAATTGTTGTTTTTCTGTGGCTCTTATGAGATTACTTTCCTGTTTAATTTCAAGAATTTCTATGATATTTGAGGCATTATCCAAGAGATTTCGAAGAATATCAATACGAAATCTTTTGTGTATGAGATCACTATCGAAATGATGAATACTCATGAGATTCGATACTCCATACTCAATATCATTCAAACAACTTATCGCAGATTTGTAGTCTGGTCTTTTCAAATTGTTTAAAATACTTTTAAAATTCTCTCTTCGTGTTGAAGAATTTTCAAATTCAGTTGCAAATGAATTTTGAAAACTGCAAGATAAACAAAGAATTTGAAGATAAAAATATAAATTTTTCATAAAATTCTAGAATACAAATACAACTTCAATATTGATTATAGCATATTATTGTTAAGTTCATTTCAAATAAGATACAAAATTCCTTGAAAAAATAAATTTATTTTTTTGACGATATGGAATACAATAATAACGTAGTGTTTATAAAATATTTTTTTTATGTCGAAGGAAGATTTAGTTGAATTTAGTGGGACAGTCAATGAATTGTTACCAAACGCAATGTTTAAAGTTGAGCTTGAGAATGGACATATTGTCCTTGCACACACATCTGGAAAGATGAGAAAGAATAGGATCAGGGTTTTGATTGGAGACAAGGTTACGGTTGAGATGACCCCATATGATCTTTCGAAGGGACGTATAACTTTCAGGGAAAAATAATAAAAATTTATGGAATTTTCTTTAGTTTCAGATTTCAAACCATCTGGTGACCAGCCTGAAGCAATTGAATTTTTAACGAAAAATGTCGAAAAAGGGATAAGAGACCAGGTTTTAGTTGGAGTGACGGGGTCTGGGAAGACGTTCACAATCGCGAATGTCATCAACAATTTGAAACGTCCAACTCTTATTATGACGCACAATAAAACTTTAGCTGCTCAGTTATATTCTGAAATGAAGGGTTTTTTCCCAAATAACGCGGTTGAATATTTCGTTTCATATTATGATTATTATCAGCCTGAAGCTTATGTCGCGCATTCTGACACATACATAGAAAAGACATCGTCTATAAACGAAGATATTGATCGTATGAGACATTCTGCAACGCGATCTCTTCTTGAAAGGCGTGATGTTATTATTGTTGCGAGTGTGTCTTGTATATACGGACTCGGACCAATTGAAAGTTATAGTGATGTTATTATTGATTTGAAAGTTGGGATGATTATATCTCCTCAAAAATTATGTCGAAAACTCGCGGATATACAGTATCAGAGAAACGATCTCGATTTTCATAGGGGGATATTCAGATCAGCGGGGGATATCGTCGAGATATTTCCATCCCACTTTTCAGATAGGTTTTGGAAAATAAGTTTCTTTGGGGATGAGATCGAGTCTATTCATGAGGTTGAATTTCCTTCAAGAAAAATAATACAAAAATTAAATAATATAAAAGTATTCTCAAATAGTCACTATATCGCAACGCAAGATATTATCAATAGAGCGATAGTTGAAATAAGAAATGATCTTCAAAAACGTCTAAAACAACTTGAAGATCTTGGAAAAGTCGTTGAAAGAGAAAGACTCGAACAAAGAGTTATGTATGATATCGAGATGATGATGTCAACGGGGACATGTTCTGGGATCGAAAATTATTCGAGATATTTGTCGGGGCGTCTTGAAGGAGAACCCCCTCCCACATTATTGGAGTATCTCCCTGATGATTCATTGTTAATCGTTGATGAGAGTCACGTGAGTATCCCCCAGATAAGAGGAATGTATTTAGGGGATAGAGCGAGGAAATCCAATCTTTCGGAGTATGGGTTTAGACTTCCATCATGTATGGACAATAGACCCTTGAAATTCGAAGAATGGGACAATTTTCGTCCACAAACTATATATCTCTCCGCGACTCCGGGAGATTTTGAAATCATTCGTTCGAAGGAGAATATCGTCGAACAACTCATACGACCAACAGGAATCGTTGATCCATTGTGTATTGTTCGCCCGACAGAAAATCAGATAGATGATTTGATGAATGAGATTCAGGATACTATAAAACAAGGATTTCGAGTTCTCGTCACGACTCTCACGAAAAAAATGGCCGAGACCTTGACGGAATATCTTTCGGATCACGGTATAAAAGTTACGTATATGCACGCGGATACAGAGACTCTCGATCGTATTGAAATCATAAGACAGTTGAAAATGGGAGAGATCGATGTTTTAGTTGGTATAAACCTTTTAAGAGAAGGACTCGATATCCCTGAATGTTCGCTCGTCGCGATTTTAGACGCGGATAAAGAAGGATATTTGAGATCGAGGACAGCCCTCGTTCAAACGATAGGACGTGCCGCACGAAATGTTTCAGGACGTGTTATACTCTATGCAGATAGTATAACAAAGTCTATGAACCAGGCTATATCTGAAACAGAAAGACGTCGTGAAATACAAATGAAATATAACAAAGATCACAATATAACTCCAAAAACAACGGGGAGTCGTATTATGGAATATAACAAAGTATTGGATAATAATACACCTATTATAAACCAGGTATTAGAAAATGAAGATGATATATCCAAACAAATTATACTCCTCGAAAAAAAGATGAAAGAAGCTGCAGAAAATTTGTTATTTGAAGAGGCTGCGAGATATCGCGACGAAATTCAACGTCTCAAAAAATAAAAATATATAAAATTTTATGGGCAACTTTCTGAAAAATTGCAAGCCCATATATTTCAGTGTTATAATATAGGCATATAGTTTTTTATTATAGAAAAGGAAGAGAATTATGAATTTTAACAAGAGTTTGATTATTGTGTCATGTTGTCTTGGAATATTCGTTTTGAATAAACACATGATAAACAATAATGATAAATTTGTTGCAAGATTTTTTGATATGAGTGCATACTCAAATGATTCTTCAATTGAAGACGAAGCAAAACAATCTGTGAAGAAGAGATATGGCGAGATTATGGGGATTATGAAGATCTCTGATAAATCACAAAGAGATTCACAATTGAAACAATTCTTTAAGGATCATTTTGATGTTGGAAAGATATCGAAAAATTTGTGTGGTGTTGAGGATAGGGATGTTATTGAGTCCCTCTCGAATATGCTTGTTAGATTATACACAACCGATACTATGATAGATATCCTCTCAAAATATGAGATAAAAGACGATATGAAGGTTGAGACGTATGACAAATCCATACAAGTTTCATGTCTTGTTTTTTCAAGGAAAGATAACAAGGAAGTCTCTCTTATTGTTATATTTTCGAATGATTCTTCAAAACTTGGGAAACTTTTGGATTTCAAAGTTGAGAATGTTTCAATAATCTCAGGATCGAAGACTCAGATATCGAGTTATATTGAGGGGAAATATCATAAGTCCATAAAGTCGATAAAAGA
>CAMYPB010000059.1 GCA_947285985.1 uncultured Holosporaceae bacterium | reverse complement strand
ATGAATAATCAAGGTGTTGAGATGAATAATCCGCAGAATATCGTCAACAATAATCCTGTGAATGAAAGTATTCCACAGAATACGACAAGTAATCAGCCTATGAATAATCAAGGTGTTGAGATGAATAATCCGCAGAATATCGTCAACAATAATCCTGTGAATGAAAGTATTCCACAGAATACGACAAGTAATCAGCCTATGAATAATCAAGGTGTTGAGATGAATAATCCGCAGAATATCGTCAATAATAATCCTGTGAATGAAAGTATTCCACAGAATACGACAAGTAATCAGCCTATGAATAATCAAGGTGTTGAGATGAATAATCCGCAGAATATCGTCAATAATAATCCTGTGAATGAAAGTATTCCACAGAACACGACGAGTACTCAGCCCATGAATAATCAGGATATCAAGAATAATAATATTCTATCGATAAGTACGACTGCGTTCAAGAAGGCTATGTCCGCGATATCGAACGATCCTATGGAAGTCGCTATGGCCCTTGGACTCGTTGGGCTCGACAGAAATCTTCCGGGAAAAACCGACGCAATCGTGAAAGCAACGGAAAATAATTTGAAGAAAAATATTGCAGACAGTTTGTTTCAAAATTTAAACAATGAAACGAAAAATACAATACAAATCGTCTCTCAAAAACTTCAAAAATAAAATATGATGGGGATTCGTCCCCATTGTATCAGCAATTTTCATAAATTTGTTGAGATGTGTGCTGCATAATATTTTTGATAAATTCGAATCAAGTTTGTTTAAAACACAAATAAAATGATCCCAAAAATTCACCTACAAACTGTTTCGAATTTTCGTTGTATACGTCAAAAAATTAAACAAAATGAGGGATAAATTTCCCTCATTTTTCCATAAAATTTCACAAAGATTTTAACTTTTCGATTTCCTTGTTTATGGCCTCATCAACCATTTTGCTCATATTTTTTTCGATCCATTTCTCGATGATAGGAGTTGCGATATCCTTCAAGAATTGATCTATCGTCAACATATTGTTTGGATTGGAATATTGTTGTTTTTGAGGATATGAGACATCAGGTTTCTGGGCATACGATTTCAAAGCATCGGCCAATTTATCGAAAGGTCCATTTTTCTGTTGTTTTTGATCCGACATATTATTGTTAGCCCCATCTTTTAGTTGAGATTCTAAATCACTCTGTTCGTTATAGATGATATTTGATATCTCCTGATTATTTTCAGGTTGAACAGGGTGTTGACTATTATTTTCAACAAATACATCGTTTTGATTATTATTTTTATCGATAATTTGCGACTCATCGAGAGATATTGTGATTTCATCATCATCATCTTCGTCATTATTTTTGTCGTCATAATCATCGTTATTACTACGATTATTCTGAGGATACTGTGTATTTTTAGGATGAGATATTTTCGTGGACTGTTGTTGTTCTTGGACATTATTGTTATTATTTTTTATGTCCTCTTCAGAAACATATTTCCTAATCGATGCCAATATATCTTCCATAGACATATCGTCATTTTGTTTTTTATCGTCGAAATAAACCATATCTCTTTCTCTCATCTAAAAATTTCAAATACACAAATTTTCTTACATTTTCCTTTTTGTTTCATTATAATCCGCAACATAATCAAAATCGAAGTAGTTTAATTTCAAATATTTCGCATTCATACGTCCGAGTATGGCCAACATATTACATTTTGCAATTGTCAAATATTTTTCGGCCTGAATCAATCCAGATTGAGCCTCGTATAATTTTTGTTGTGCATCGAGGACATCTGTTATGATTTTTATTCCGGCTTTATACTCCTCTTCTGTGTCGTGGAGTGCATGAGTTCTTGCTTCTATTGCCTGTTTATTACTCGATATACTTGCAAGTGCATACTTTATAGTTGCGAATACTGTTGTGATCTCTGTTTTGACATTATTTATAGTATCATCCTTTTCGATGGCCGATTTCGTTGCAATATCTATGGCCTGGCGTTTTTGAGAACGTCCAACTCCCCCATCATAGATTGGAACGGAAACTCTGAGTCCAACTGTGTGATCTCGAGATTGATTTGGATAATTTTTATTTATTCCTGATTTTGAAGCACTATCCAACGATTGAGACCATTGATATGATAGGTCAACAGATGGTCTGAATCCAGGATTCGGTTTTTTAATCGATTCTTTTGCGGCATCCAATTTGTATATACTCATCAATATTTGTGGATTTTCTTTAATTGCGATATTGAATACTTCAGATTCTGTTAGATTTGTATCCAATATTTTTGGATTCGATATCAATTCAACAGTATTACTTGGAAATTCAATACCCGTCATATCGAAGAATTGTGCTTTCTTTGATGTTATTTCAGAGCGTACTTTTTCGAGTTGTCCTGTTGTCTCGGAAAAACTTGCCATCGCATTTGAAACATCAGATTCTTTCGCAGCTCCTGTTTTTTCCATGGCGCTCGCGACATTCAAACTACTCTCCCTCGATTTGAGGAGTGCTTCAACATGGATTAATTCTTTCTGCAGGGCGATAATCTCGAAATATAATGATGAAACTTCCAATAATGTCTTCTGCTTTGTGAACTCATATTCAGCCCATTTCGCACGAATAGATTTGTCAACTTCCTTCATATTCGCAATATCCGCGAATCCGTTGAAAATATTCTGCTGGATCGTGAGATTCATATTCTTCGTACTATTGTGACTAGATTGTGGATCCACATATTCATCATGTCCCCAACTCGTTCTTTTTCCATAGTCGTATCCTCCTCCCAACTTAACTTGAGGACGCATACTCGATGAAACTTGAACACTATTCTCATGGACCTGCATCAATTCATGTTGCATGGCCTTTATTTTTTTATTATTCTTTAGGGTCTCTTCCAAAATAAATAATAAACCCGTATTACGCTTTATACTCTCGTTTTTCATCTCAGTATTTTGAGATTTCTTGGGATTATTCTCACGAGTATAACCCGGGATCAATAAACTCCCAATTAAACATGATAGTAAGAAATATTTTGTATTTATCATAAAATCACGCAATCTAACGTTTTCTTTGATGATAACACAAATTTTTGGGATATAACAAACTTTCGAGACAAAATATTGAAAAAGAGGTGTGTATTTCTAAAAAATAATAAAATTTTATGGGCAAAAAAAGAATTTGCGACAAAAAAATCTATCGTGTTAGGATGTTTATAGAGAGATGAATTCATATCTCAAATTCAAGTATTTTTTAGGTAATTATCAAAATCAATAAGGAGAATATATTTTATGAATAATATATATAGAAGACTACATATCAAACACAATAACCTGCCATACATAAATTTTGGAGAGGATGATAAAAATTTTGATAGGTTATATCTTGATATAGGATCGAACTCTTGGAATAACAACAGATCGCATAATGTGAAGTGTGATCATTCCATGGATTATCCCCGTTATTTTCAGATAGTTTGTGAATTGATTCCGAGGAAGGATTTCAATATCGAGGCCTATGTTTCATCGAGATACAAACCAAAACCCGATACTGACGATATAAGTTGTCTGAAATTCGAATTGTATAGTGGGAATGATTTTCCTCTCACAGGCTTTGTATCGTCGATTGACATCAAATTTTTGAGTATGCTTCCTTCTTTCGATATAAAAAATGAAATTCTAGAAAATATGGAGGAATTTATGAAAAATCAAAATGGTGAGTTTTTATATACAAAATCTTTCTCATATCAAGATTATAGTATTCATGATATGAAGATGAGGATAGACGAGAGATTGGGCGTGACGGATTTCAATCATTATATATCGAGTGCACTTCCATTTGCCGGAAAATATCATAAAGGAATCGATATAAAGGATGTTGAGCAGTATATGTTTTATATAGGGACGGATCTGAGATCTAAGGAGTATATAACAACAGTTTCTGCACGCGATGTTTTGTGTTCGAATTTTATATGTTTCGATAGGTCGGTTGCCATAAAAAATATAACCTCCCTAAAGGATGATGTTTTAAATGGTGATATAGAGATAGTTTTTAAAAATGAAACGGGAGGTATCGTATATAAGAGTGTTGATATCTTCAAACATAGTGTCACATCGAATAAGTGTGTTCTGACTTTCAAGAGATTTTAAAATAATATAATAGGAGATTTGAAGATGAAAAATAATAATAGTGAAAAAATAAATGATGATATCAGCATAGAGATGACCGCGAAGACGATGTTTGGAGAGGCGAGGGGAGAATTTCAGAGGTATGGAATATCGTCACTCGTCGCGATTGCAAATATTATTCGAAATAGATATATGTCTCACAACAATGCGAATAAATCTATTCCGGATATATGCCTTGCTCCATATCAGTTTTCATGTTGGAATAAAGATGATCCGAATTATGAATGTATAAAGGATCTAGAAAAAAATAATGATCGTATATATCAATATTGTTTATTCTTGGCGAAACAAGTTTTGGAAGGGGATATATGTGATATAACGGGTGGCGCGACACATTATTATAGCAGACGTATGAAGGATCCTCCATATTGGGCCAAAAATCAGACTCCAACAAAAACGATCGGTAATCATATATTTTTCAAATTAGATAATTAATATAATCCAATAAAAATAATCTATCAATTTTTTGGCATACTTTTTTTTGAAATAACTAAGTATGT
>CAMYPB010000058.1 GCA_947285985.1 uncultured Holosporaceae bacterium | reverse complement strand
TTCCATGACAGACAGGACAAACCTCCTTTTCATCGAGTATATTAAATTCTTCATCCGAAATATTTCCATCATCATCTGAACTAGATTTCGTCGGCTTCGCAAACCTATTGAAAAAAGAGAATCCCGATTTAAATCCAAGCCCTCCACACGCTTTACAGGCCCCCTTCGGACTATTAAACGAAAAAAGTCTAGGTTCTATCTCTTCAATACAAAATCCCGAAACAGGACACGCGAATTTTTCAGAAAATATACGCTCTTCATTTGTTTCATAATCTCGAACGACAATAAGTCCATCAGATTGTTTAAGTCCTATTTCAACAGAATTTGCGACTCTCTTTCGAAGTTCATCAATATCATCCTTCGATATCGAAATCCTATCAACAACAATCGAAATATCATGTTTGACTTGTTTTTCAAGGGCAGGAACATCTTCAATGTTATAGATTTCTCCATCGATAAACACACGAGAAAATCCCTGCTTTTTTATACTCGCAACCTCATTTTTATACTCCCCTTTTCTTCCACGAACGATAGGAGCCATAATATAAAGTTTTTTATTATCAGGATACGATAGAATATTGTCGACAATCTGAGAGACGGTCTGAGCTTGTATTGGAAGGCCCGTTACGGGAGAATAAGGAATTCCTATACGCGCGTATAATAATCTTAGATAATCGTATATTTCTGTTATTGTCCCAACAGTTGACCTTGGATTTTTCGAAACGGTTTTTTGTTCGATAGAAATCGCAGGACTAAGCCCCTCAATACTATCAATATCAGGTTTGGGCATAAGATTCAAAAATTGTCTTGCATAGGCCGATAAACTCTCAACATATCGTCTTTGACCTTCCGCATACAACGTGTCGAACGCAAGGGTTGATTTCCCAGACCCACTCAACCCCGTTATGACGACGAGTTGATCCTTTGGAATATCGAGATTGATATTCTTTAGATTATGTTCCCTTGCTCCCCTGATTTTTATCCAATCCATATTTTATAATATCCTAAAATTTTTTATTAAATTTAAAAAAAACTACATAGAATTTATAGATCTTTTTATCGATCTAATGGCTCTATCCGCTTCAAAAAAACATGATACTATATTTTTCTTCTTATTTGGATAAATAATAGCATCTCCTATTGCGTATATATTTTCCGCGTGTGTTTGCATAGAATTTATGTCAACTTTTATGAGATTATTTTCTGTCTCAACACCCATTTCTTTGAGTCCCAAGATATTGGATGGAGTTGCACGAAATCCATAACAAAAAACAATATAATCCGCTTGAAATTCTCCCATATCTGTTATGACACTTTTTGAACTATTGAGTTCTATTATATTACACGACAATTTAAATTCTAAAACACCCTTACTTTCGAGATCTTGAAGTTTCAACAACTTATCGTGATCACATGTCAATTTATCTCTTCTATGGATCAATATTATTTTCCTCGCGATTGTTCCTATATTTATCGCGAAATCCGCGGCTGAATCTCCCCCACCCGCAATAATAACATCCTTATTCTTATATAGATCGAGTTTCATACAATAATATTGAATAAAAGGAGAATCCTGCATAGAAGAGATCCCCTTTATATTTGAGGGAGTATTTGGGATCATCTCCCCTATGCCACACGCCAAAACAATATTCTTCGAATATATGACATCATCTGAATTTGATAGTAAACAAAAAGTTTTATTGTCACAATCCTTCTTTATTTCTGTGATTTTATGAGAAAAAAAATCACGCGTCGAAAAAGGAGCAGCCTGTTTTTTTAGGAGATCTATAAAATCTGATGTTTTCATATCAGACATTCCAGGAACTCCATAGACATTTTTATCGGGATAAAAAGTCGTACACTGCCCCCCAGGACACGACAGAGAATCTATCACACAACAATTCAATCCCGATATTCCGCAACAATATGTCGCATATATTCCAGAAACTCCCGCTCCAATAATCGCAACATCAAAACAACTGCTAGACATTATTCTATTCAGTCCTTTTTTATACAATAAACAAAAAGTAAAACAAACTAACTAACACATAAATTCTAGCAGATGAAAAGAACACTGTAGAAAAAAGAAGAAGTATTATTTAGGCTTCTATTGCAGCTTTCACTTTCTTTGATAATCTGGAAATCTTACGTGCGACCGTATTTTTGTGGAGAACGCGTTTTGAAACTCCCCTCATCAATTCTTTTTGTGCATCAGAAAAAGCAGCTAAAATATTTTCTTTTTCCAATTTCTGAGATATCGCGAGTTCAACCTTCTTCACGAATGTTCGAATGCGACTCATTCTGCTCACGTTCACAACTCTTTGACGGAGTGTTTTACGTATACTTTTTTTCGTAGACTTATGTGAAGCCATATTCCCTTAAATTCTATTATAAAACAATCATAATGTGAGGATATCACATTATCGATTTCATGACAAGTCTTCCATTAAATTATACTCCTTATAAAACATCAATCCAAATTTATTAAAAGTTTTGAAATATTATGATGTTTGTTGTAGAATCATATATGTATAGACCTTGGGGGAAAATGGGGGATTATTGAATCATGAATAAGAAATTTTTATATTTATTTTTGGGATTATTTTCGATAAATTGTGTTGTTTTTTCATCACAAGAAAACAACGTCAATGATATATCTTCTGAACAGCTCGCAAATGAACTCGCGGATATTCAAGGATTATTGATAAAACTCGATATCGAACGTTCAGTTTTAAGAGAAAAATTTAACAACCTAAAAAATAAAATTGTGAACGATATTCCAAACCTAACATCATCGAGTATTGAGAAGAATGATGACATAAAAAAATTGCGACGTGATGTTCAAGATTTTGAAAATAAACAGAAATCTATTAGGGATTCTATTGATAAGTTATCAGAGAAGGTCGACACCCTCATAAAACGGGATACATCAAAGAAACAAAATATAAATCCTGATGATGAGAAAAAAGAAGAGACAAAAACTCTAAACAATAAGAATAATGATAAAAATGATAAAGAAGAGTCCTCCGTCATAAAGAATACGCCTGATAAAGATGATGATGTTGATGACAATAAAGAAAAATTAGACGATCATAACGATAAAAAAGATGATACCCTTGAAAAATCTGAAAAATCTGAAAAAATCGATGACAAACCTGAGATAAAAAAGGAAGAGCACAAGGACAATGATGAAAGTTCATCGGAAAATGATGGTCAAGAAAATATAGATGAAGAATCAGAAAATAATCATCAAGAACAAATTAGTAATGATAACAATAATGATAATGAAAATGAAGTAGTAGAAGAAACAGAAGACGAAAGCCAAGATGATGAAAATAATCAATAAAATACGAAATATATTTTATAAATCTTGTGATGGATTTTCACTCATTGAAATATCCATCGTTTTGTTGATTATTGGGATCATTGCGGGATCCGCGTTGAAAGGACGGGATATCATAGAATCCGCACAGATTCGTTCTCTCGTGGGAGATATAGAATGTATAAACCTCGCATATACGAATTATATATCGACGTATGGATCTCTTCCAGGAGACGACAAGAATGCGAGTGATCGTTTTGGGAGTAATATTCAAAATGGGGATGGAAATGGAAGATTTTCGAAGGACGATATTTCAAAAATAATCATCCATCTTCATGCTGCAGGTCTCCTCGAATCAGATGAAATCAAAAAACCGAAAATTGGAGGAAATTTAGATATAATTTTAGAAAATAACAAAGCAAAAATCAGACTGTCGGAATTTGGGGATGGTATACTCTCGAAAAAACAGGCTATAAATATTCAATCGAAAATAAATGACTCTTCTGAAATAAATCCGAAAAATGTCGAATTTTCCCCTTCAATAAATGATGCAAACGAAAATTCAAAAATAATCCTAAAAATAACACTTGGAAATAACTAGTGTATTTTTATTTTATTTGCGTGAAAAACTCTTTCAAAACTCTGTTCATGATCAAAAACGTCTGATTCACACGATGAAGACGAAATTTGAAAATTGGGATTATTATATAACCTCTCAGATGCCCTATACCCCTTGTCTAGAATACTTTCGTCCCCAAACGAACAATAATTATACGTCCTATAAAAAAATTTGGATTCCTTGCTTGAAGCCTCAAAATAAACCTTCCTCTTTCCATATAGATTCATAATCCAACACATTTTCGCAATGAATGTATAACTACGATATACATATTAGCAACAAAATTTATAGATATGCAAGTGTAATATTATGCATTGCGTAAAAAATATAAAATAAATATTAATTTTTATATTTTTGCATGAAATAAAAAGATATTTTTTAGTTTTTCATACGCGATATTCACGTTGTCATTGACAATAATATAATCATATTTCGCGACATTTTTTATATTAAACGACTCGCAAAGACGAATTTTTAAACTTTCCTTTGTTTCGGAGTTTCTATTTTGAAGTCTCGAGCAGAGGGAACTTATTGATGGGGGAAGTATTAATATTCCGTATACATCATATTTATTGGTGAAATAATTATTATTATGGATAAAATTGTAGGCACCTTCCCATTCTAAATCGAGTATACATGAGTTATACTTTGATATCGTATTCTCTATCGCGAATTTCGCAGTTCCATACATATTTCCGAAACATTCAACATACTCAACAAATTTATCTTCATTTATTAACCTTTGAAATTCATCGTGTTTTAGGAAATAATAATCCTTTCCATCTTGCTCTCCCTCTCGAATTCCACGTGTCGTACACGACACAACACAC
>CAMYPB010000057.1 GCA_947285985.1 uncultured Holosporaceae bacterium | reverse complement strand
ACATATCATATATAATATTGCGATCGAATATTCTCCGAGTCCCAATGATATGAACATAATTCCTATAGACGCGGATGTTGAGTATGCTATGAGTTTTTTTATATTATTTTGGAAGATCGAACATACAGATGACAATACTGCAGTTATTGATCCGATATAAAGCATTATACTCTGCAATATTTCAAATCTTTCGAAAATGAAATAGTATTTCGAAATAAAAACCACTCCAATACATACTAATGTTGAAGAATGTAGGAGTATAGAGACGGAAATATTCGATTTCGTTGCGTCTATGAGCCATTTTGTGAATGGAAATTGCGTACTCTTGCATAGACATGCAATCAACAAGAAAAGAGATGCAATAAAAAGATTGTTGTCATACGAAATATATTCGAATACTGTTTTTATAGTATATAAACTGCAACTATTCGTTTCTTTGTATATAATAAAACTTCCGATTAAAAAGAGTATACTTGCGAATTTATTATAGAGGAAGACTATACTCGAATTTTTGAAGGACTGTTTTTCAAAGCCAACTAATAATGATGATATAATACTCATCATTTCAAGTCCTATAAAAAACTGGAATAAATTCGTTGAGACAACGGAAAAACACATAAAACAACAAAAAATATTGAGGAGAGCATATGTTTTATTGTTTCTATACGATATAATATTCAGATTTAAAGCGGAGAAATTCACAACGAATAATAGGAAACAAACAATTGAACATATTATAGACTCAACTATCCCAAATGATACGGATATATAAAATACAATATTGTTTATAATTATCCATGGGATTTCCATATCTTTATAGGGAGAGAATATCTGTGCAACGAAGAGGAGAGACGAAATAATAGGAGATACTATAAATAATATAAAATATAATGGTTTCTTAGTAATCGGAAATAATGATGCAATTCCCGAAAAGAATAGTATAAAAAAAGGAAGAAGAACTATCATGATTTATTATCCGCGTTCTTCATATCTCTTTGCGATATAATTATGAGACATGTCAACAATGCAATTGAAAGTCCGGACGTTATTATGACGATCAAAGACATCATAGAAGGAATAAATATAAAATTGTTTTTATGTGTTCCAAAGGATGAAGCATAACAAAAATTTATTATCGACGATATTCCCATGATTTCTATCGATAAAATTGTTTTTATGATAGATCCAGAATAAAAAATCCCAAGGATTCCAAGACAGAATATGAAACATGTCAATGTCAAAACAAGATACTGATCAATCATATAAAAAAAAATTTAAGGACACATTGTGTATTATACAACATGTCCCAACATATCGACTATATATAATTAAAATTTTTCCTAATCGTTGAATCCGTCATTTCCGTCGTTATCGTGATTATCATCAGAGTTAGATTCATAAAGATCATCAGATGAATCAAACTTATCTGTTATGTCATTGTTATTCCTCAAACGCGAGGAATACGACGATACACGAGAAATCGATGAAATCTTCGATTTATAACCCTCATCATCAAAGAAAGTCCCTGAGAATGAATTTGTGTTGTATTTTATATGGTCATCATATTTGTTTCCATCTTTATCTGTTCGTATTTTATGATAATTGTCTCCATCACTTTTTGAAGAATCAACAACAAATCTAGATCCGTCCCTAAAACTCACAACCTGACCTTTTTTGAGGGGTTCTGCATAGGATGACGATGATGAACATCCCAAAACAACAATCCCCATCATATTCAATAAATATAAAATTTTAGAATTCATGTAAAACACTCCCCATAAATTTTCTACATACTTTTCAATATATATTATATCACAATAATTTAAGAGAGCGAAATGATATATATCGTCCATTTCCTATGATGATATGATCGAGTAGTTTAACATTGATTATATCGCACGATTCCTTGATTTTTTCCGTATGTCTTATATCTGATATGGAGGGGGTTGGATCTCCGGATGGATGGTTATGAATGAGGATGATTCCTCTTGATTCTATTTCGAGACATATTTTTAATATTTCCTTTGGATAAATATCGATGGAATCTGAATCTCCTTTTCGCACGATTTTGTCGTCGATTATTTGATTTATACCATCAATAAAAATAACGCGTAGTTCTTCATTTCTTATATTCTTCATATTGATATTGCAATAGTTGATGATATCCTGGAAATTTTTTATAACGTCTTTCTTGATTATTTTGTGTTTGAGACATGATTTTAAGATGGCCTCTATTATTTTGATTGAGTTATACGATGATTCTCCAAGTCCCTTTATTTCGAGGAGATCGTTTTTTGAGGCCGATATAATCCTATCGAGTGACCCAAATTTTTGGAGTAACATTTTTGCGAGGGGTTTCGTATCCTTCCTCTTGAATATCAAAAATAACATCATCTCAACGATTTCATAGTCCTCTAAGGATTCATGACCATTGTTCTTCAAACGAGATATGAGTCTTTGTCTATGCCCTATATTATAATTTGTATCACGTATACTATTATTATTTGGGAATATAGTATTGATAATATATGCTGTGTTCTCTTTATTATTCATATATTTTTCTCAATACTATCTCATTCGTCGAACATTTTGTTATGGCTCCCATTATTTCGAGTTCTGAGATATAATATAGAAGGTCTTTCATTGGAATATTGAGGGTCATCTGAATTATATCGATGGGAGTTGGACTATCTGATAATAATGATAAAATTTTTTCTTTTATGTCAATACTGTCAGATATTGAGCATTCTATTTCATTATTCTCAAATTTTAATTGAGAGGTATTGTCAATATTGTTATTTATATCGGGTTTTATTATATCGAGGACGTCGAGGTATGATTCAATGAGGGGGGCTCCATTTTTTATGAGGAGATTACATCCTCTCGAACGGGGATCTGTTGGGGATCCTGGGACGGCCATAACTTCCGTTCCGATATCGAGCGCGATTTTCGCGGTCGCGAGACTCCCCGATTTCAAGGCGGCCTCTATAACGATCATTCCCCTCGATAACAAGGATATTATACGATTTCTCGCGTGAAACATTCCTTGATCTGGATTTTTGTGAGGGGGAACTTCCGTTATGACGAGACCCCATTCTTTTATTTGATCGAATAACTTCTGATTTTCTTTTGGATACACATTATTGAAGGAAAATGGAAGTATTGCGATAGTATTCATATTGTTTTTTAATGCTCCAAGATGAGCACTCGTATCGATTCCCCTCGCGAGTCCCGAGACAATCGTGAAATAATTCGAGAGATCACGACTAATCTGATATGCCATAGATTTCCCATTGAGAGACGAGTTTCTAGCCCCTATGATCGCGATCTTCGTATTTTTGAGAAGATTTTCATTCCCATAATAAAACAACATAGGAGGACACGATGTTGAACGTCTGAGTTCCTTTGGGAAATTGTTGTCGGACGCAATGATTATTTTCCCTTTGAAAGATCCTAAAATTTTCTCGGCTTCTTTTTGAGGGAATCTGTTTTGTATGTGTTTTAAGGATTCTTCAGCCGTTCCATACCCCCTCAAAAGAGACCAGAATGTTTTGGGCCCAATTTTCGGGGAATTGATGAGACAAAACCAATCAACGATAGTCTGATGCATAATTATTTCAATACAATTTTTTATTATCCCCTGACAATTAGTATACTGAATTGAAGTTAAGGATGTGTTAAAATGATATAAATTTTTTATTATGAATAAGAGTGTGATTATGAAAAATTTGATAAAAATTTGTGTCTGTTGCTTTGTTTTTTCTTTTACATCGTTTTCTAAGACGGATTATTTAGATACTATAAAATCCGATATATCAAAGGAATTTAAAATTTCGTCCAATGATATAAAATTATCTAAATTTCGTCACAATTCCAATAGACAGAACACATATTCCTTTAAAATAAAGGATAAAAAATATGTATTACACATATTCCCAAAGAAATACAATGATTCTCAAAGAGAAAATGATATTCAAAAAATAAAAATACTCTCTGAGATGGGAATCAGTCCGAAGGTTATTTTCATTGATAAAGAAGGGAGATACTATATAAGAGAGTTTCTAGAGGGTCATCTCCTCGAATCAAAAGATCTGAAAAATAATGATATAATAAAAAATTTAGCAATTATTTTGCGTAAAATAAATTCAAAAAATATTGAGGGTGAGAAAAAAACGCAGGATCACATTGATATTGCGGGGAAATATTATAAAAATATCGAGACGAAAAATATAGCTCTTCCTTCGAGTTTCAAGGCCGTTTATGAACAATATCTGAGTCATTCTAAAAATCTCGAATCGAAGATAGGATTGTCGTGTATGTTCTTGAAACCTTCGAGTATACTCGTTGGAAAGGATAATAGTATCTATATAATGGATATTGCGTCGGGTATTGAATATTCAAATATATACGAAGAAATAGGGTATACAACTTTATTATCTGGAATTATTGACGATGAAAAACTCAAGATTTTTGCGATGAATTATTTTGGAGAGGAATTCAATGATAAATCTATAGGGATAATCAAAAAATTTCAAAAGAGGGCAGGGATGATGATATCTCTCTTGTATTTCAGTCTCTCGGAAAATAAGGCCGACAAAAAAATCCCATACGAAGAGAGAGTCAAAAAATTGGATGAATTGTTGAATGACAAAGATCTCAAAAGTTTTGATGTGTATTTCAATGAAAATCAAATCATCAATGAGAAATCACGAAATAAAGATGAAGTAAAAAAATATGCATTAAGCTTTTTTAAATTGTGTCTACAAAATTAATGTAGTATAATTT
>CAMYPB010000056.1 GCA_947285985.1 uncultured Holosporaceae bacterium | reverse complement strand
CCCTCAAAATATTCGGATGCAGAATGAAGAATTTTTTGTTGTATATTTTGAACTCCAACGTTCTTCGAAAACTTTGAAATATCAACTCCAGAAATCTGGGATAATTGTTCAATCGCCTGAGAAAAAGTTATACCCCGACTTTTCATGAGATATTCAACGATATCTCCAGACGCCCCACATCCAAAACAATAATACGTCCCCTTCTCATCATTCACGAAAAAAGAGGCCGTTTTTTCATTGTGAAATGGACAGTTCCCAACGTATTCGCGTCCTTTATGAGTGAGATGAACGTCCTTCCCAATAACTTCCGATAAAGAAATTTTGGATTTTATTTTTTCTAGAATTAAATTTAAATCTGTTCCGTTCATAATTTTAATGCTAAAATGAATATACTATGAATAATGAATACGTTTTTGCACATCTAACAATCATAATTCTCGTTGCGTCATGTTCTGGAATGCTCCTCGCGAAATTGAAGCAACCCATAATGATTGGATACATATTAGCGGGCGTTATATTCGGGCCTAGTGGATATAGTTATATCTCATCTCAAGATCAAGTTCAATTCTATTCTGAACTCGGGATAGTTTTATTATTATTCGTCATCGGAATTGAATTGAATATAAAATCATTTATTCAAATGTGGAGGATTCCAACCCTCTTCACAGTCCTGCAAGTCGGAATAAATGTTCTCATAGCCTTTGGATTTTCAAACCTCTTCGGTCTGCCCCTCTATATTCTATTGCTCGGCGCTTTTATTGTTTCATTATCGTCAACCGCAGCTATAGTCAAAGTATTGGATCATATAAACGAATTGAATACTGATGTTGGACATATATCTATTGGAATTCTCGTTGCGCAAGATATCGCAATCGTCCCTATGATGCTCGTCATAAAACAGGCCGGAACAAACTTCAATTCATCAGTTATACTCGATTTGATTATCGCTGTATTTCTCGTTGTGTTTATTATCAAATATTTAGGAAGAAATAAACGTATAAATATTCCTGTCAACTCAATAATCGCAAATCCAGACCTGACTCCCGTCGTTGCGCTCGGATTGTGTTTCGCAGCATCGTCTATCGTCGACCTCTTCGGACTTTCAGAAGCGTATGGCGCGTTCCTCGCAGGTCTCTTCCTCGGAAATACACGAGCTCGTCAACATATCCTAAATAGTATCAAACCTATACAAAACGTCTTGATGATGTCGTTCTTCCTATCCGTCGGCCTCGTTTTCGACCTCAAATTTCTCGCGCAAAATTGGGTCGTTGTTTTGATTACATTGACTTTTATGACAATTTGGAAAATATTTTCGAATACTTTTATATTAAAAATATTCTCAATAGAGTTGACAAAAGCTGCGTCTATTGGTATAATATTATCACAGCTTGGAGAATTCGCGTTGGTTCTCGCGAACGTTGCAATAGATTCGAAAATTATAGATACATACGGTCAGAAATTGATTATTTGTGTGACTGCGTTGTCATTGTCTATAAGTCCGGTTTTCATAAATTTGTCTTCACGTACAAAAAATTTATCGATAATTGGAGACAATTCCGTTCATTCATTTTTGAAGATCTTATTTTCGTTGAGATTTGCAAAACAAGTTGAGAAGCTCGTCTCAGAATATTCTCCTTTTAGAAATGACAATAATGATGAAGGGAAAAACAATAATGATTAGTTTTGATATAGAAAATAGTTATGAAAACAAGATAGTCGTTGGAATAGACGAGGCAGGCCTCGGACCAATGGCCGGACCTTTGGTCGTCTGTTCGTCATACATAAAAAATAATAATTTCGATAATCATGAATTATATAAAATAAACGATTCGAAAAAATTGACGAAAAAACAACGAGAAAATTTATTTGATAAAATCCTGGACAGTGAAAATATAAAATTTGCGATATCCATAATCCAACCAAATATTATAGATGAGATAGGATTGAGTCATGCCTGGAAAAAGGGAATCGTTGAATCCATCAAAAATCTTGATATAAAACCTGAAATATGTCTCCTCGATGGAAACAGAAAATTTGATATTGAAGACATAAATATCGTCCCCATCATCAAGGGAGATCAAAAAAGTTATTCAATTGCGACATCCTCGATCATTGCGAAAGTGACTCGTGATAAAATAATGTGTGAAATAAATGATAAATATCCGATGTATGGATTCGATAAACATGTGGGATACTGTACAACAAAACACATGGACGCAATAAAAAAATACGGAATAACTGAACACCACAGAAAATCGTATAAACCCATCATGAATATAATTGAGAATTTATCGAATCCTTGATGATCCATCCTTAAATGTTATCGAGAGGTTGTTCATATCGGAATCATGAAACTTCTCAGTTGTATCGATTAGATTTCCGTTGTCATCCGATATAAAACAGAATCCTTTCTCTAATATTTTTTTGTATGAACTTTGTTCTAATCTAGAAGATAAAACAGACAATTTATCAACAAATTTATTTAAATATCTAGATTGAATTCTATCAAATAAATCTCGACGCGATAAATATTGTTGTTTCTTTATCAAAAAATATTGCTCCAATTTTGAGATTTTTTGTTTTTGGATTTTTAATGTCTCTCTTTGAAAATATATTTTCATAGCATTAAAAAATCTCTCGATTTTATCATCAAATCTCTGAGTGATATTTATGATCATCATTCTATTGGAATTTAAAGCATTGGACAACGATTTAAAACGTGTATAAGATTCTTTGTATAACCTCCTCATCGCATGATTCATACGTGATGAAAAATCATACATATTATCTTTAATCTCAGATAAAACGGGAGTTGCGAACTCTATTGCAGCGGTTGGAGTTGGAGCGCGTAAATCTGATGCGTAGTCTATCAATGTTGTGTCTGTTTCGTGTCCAACAGCTGATATAACAGGTATACGACTATAAAAAACAGAACGAACGACTATCTCTTCATTGAAAGACCACAGATCTTCAATACTTCCCCCTCCCCTCGCAACAATCAAAACATCCGGACGTCTATCCGTCATGAAATTAAATCCACGAATCGCCTGAGAAATTTGATCTGCAGAACCAGGACCCTGAACATTGACAGGCCAAACAAGAACCGTACAAAATGGATATCTATCTTCTAATCTGTGCCTCATATCTTGAATAACGGCCCCCGTCTTAGAAGTTACGATCCCTATTATATTTGGATATTTCGGAATTGGATTTTTTTTATTAAATAATCCTTCAGCTGCAAATTTTTGTCGTCTTTCATTCAATAATTTTAATAAAGCACCCTCTCCCGCGATATTCGCCTCTTTTATGATAAATTGATATTGAGAACGCCCAGGATAAGTCGTCACATTCCCAAATGCGACTATCTGAATTCCATCCTCCAATTTGAAATTAATCTTCGTCCCTCTCCAACAAATCGCATTTATCAACGATTCATCGTCCTTCAAAGAAAAATATATATGACCAGATGAATGTACTTTCAATCCGGAAATCTCCCCTTGAATCTTTATAGCAGAAAAATTCTTCTCAATATTCCCCTTTATCAAGGAAGATATCTCAGATATAGAAAAAATTTTCTCATCACGTATTAAACGCGCAGCACTACCTTCAAACGAAAGATTAAACATAAAAATCACATCCAAAAATAATGAGAATTCAAAAGAATGGTGGGCCCTGTAGGACTCGAACCTACGACAACTCCGTTATGAGCGGAGGGTTCTGACCAACTGAACTAAAGGCCCGCCTTATGTTATATATTATACATAATTATCTTAAATGTGCAACAGTTTTTTTATCAAATTATCATTTTTCATAAAAAGATAAAATATTATCCTAACCATATATAAAAGATAAAGATAATATAACGCAGTTTATAATATGTCCCCAAAAAAATATATGTATATATTTCCATGATTTCATATAGAAAAATGAAAATATCACAAGAATATATGATAACAACACAAATAAAGAACTTTTAGGAAATCGGCCTACGTATACTAACAATAATACATCGATATAAAAAAGATGAACAATAATATAATTCAATATATACGCTTTCTTTAATCCATATTTTGTGACAAAAGTTATCGTTTTATTGATATCATACTTATAATCTCTTATATTATTTGCCAATAAAACGGACGTCACAAATCCCCCCGTTATAAAACTACACAACAAATCTACAGTATTGAAATCATGTGTCAATGAAAAGATCGCAACATAAGTCAATATGGGACCAAATAAAATAAATACACACAACTCCCCACAGGCCCTATATTTTAAACGTAATGGCCACTCAGTATAGGATAGAGACAACAATAAAGCAACACACCCTATAAATAAAATCTTTATACCTAAAAAATATACAGATATCAAACCAATTATAATAAAAATAAAGGTAAAAACATAGAATAGTAACAAAACTCTATCAGGATTGATTAACCCCGAAACAATAGCACCCGAAGATCCCGTTGATAATATATTATCTATACCGTATTTGAAATCCTTATAATCCGACAATAAATTTACACATACATGCAGTATACAAATATCAATACAAACAAGGAAAAAATTTAAGTTAAACGCGCAAGATACATAATTGACAAACGCATAGCATGCACAAAACAACAAAGATGCTATCGTCATCAACAAAGAAGATAATCTAAATGCAACAGCTGAACGTATCAACATAATGGAAAAGCAATATACAAAGCAGAGTAGATAAGATGTAACGAATAAGTGAATAGTCAATTATCCATATAAAACAAAGAATTATGATAATGGTGAA
>CAMYPB010000055.1 GCA_947285985.1 uncultured Holosporaceae bacterium | reverse complement strand
GTTATCGCACATTCCACAGGATTGTAGTTGATCTTTCTCTCATTTTTTTTGCAAGATGAGAAAAAAATAGACAAAATTGAAGTAAATATTATTAAATTATGATATTTTGCCATACTTATCGATAAGGTTCAAAAAATTTTTACATAATATCTCAGCATATATTATATAATACGATACTGTGTGTTTTGGAAAATAAATTTGATTGTATGTTTCAATATCTGAAAAAAGTATTGCCAAAAAGCATATCCGCGAGATTTTGTTTGATTTTAATTATGCCCGTTGTTTTGTCGCAATTTATTTTTAATTATGTCTTTTTCGGACGTCACACACAGACGATTATGGAATATATATCCGAGATGATCGCAGGGGATATATCCGTCATAACGCGGAATATATCATTATCTTCGTCAAGAGAAGACGAGAAGAAATGTTATGAAATCGCGCATACCCTCGGATTTGAACTTGATATTATGCACAATTCAACCCTCAAAAAAAAGGGGACCTATAAAAATACACGTATATACAAGGTTCTCAAAAAATCGTTGGAAAGGGATGGTATAAAGAATTATTATATCTCAAAAAGTCGGAAGAATAATCATAAGAAAATCAATATATTTATAGAAATACCAAATAAAAATATAGTCTATAAAATATCGTTTCTTTGGAAGAAACTTTATAGCAAGACGACGTATATCGTTGTTTTGTGGGGAGTTTCATCGTCTATTATTCTCCTTCTGATTGCCTTCATATTTTTGAAGAATCAAATACGTCCAATCAAGAGACTCGCGAAAGCCGCACAATGTTTTGGAGAGGGAAAGGATTATGAGTATCACAGACCTCAAGGTGCATCTGAAGTAAGACAGGCCTGGATATCTTTTTACGATATGAAATCGAGAATACAAAAATTGTTGATGGAACGCATGAATACACTCGCTGGAATATCCCATGACCTTCGAACTCCTTTGACTCGTATGAAATTGCAACTCTCCATCATGAAGGATACACCCGAAAAAAAGGATCTCCTGAATGATATAGATATTATGACCAGTATAATAAATACATTTATGATACACGTCAAAAACAATAATAATAATAATGAAAAATTTGAAAATAAAAATCTCAAGAATATCCTAGAGGAATCTGCAAGACAATATATCAATAGTAATAATGATAGTTTTAAGATACATATAAATGGAGATGAAGATATATACGCTGATGTGAAGTATATATCATTTAGGAGGGCTATTGGAAATATAATATCAAATGCAAAAAAATATGCGAAAAATTTATATATAAGTTTTCATGAGGAACAGGATAACATAATGATATACTTCGAAGATGATGGAAAGGGGATAGACCCTTCTATAAAGGACGATATTTTTATGCCATTCATAACCGAAAATAAAGCACGCACAATGTCTAATACACCCGAAAATATAGGTCTCGGTCTCTCAATCGTCAAGGAAATCATAGAAAATCATAACGGAAAAATTATGGCATCAAATTCAGAAAAATACAAGGGAGCACAATTTTTGATCGTGCTCCGAAAATAATTATATTAAATTACAAAGATTTTTATTGATGTTGAGGGACTAAATTTTCATCGACTGGAACATCGTTTATGCTTATTATAACTGGGTCAGGAACATTTTCTTCGATTTCATTTCCATGTATATCTTGTGATCCTATGAGTTTTTCATAGCGATATTTTATACTGCCAGCATTTCTTTCATTGAAATATTGTACAAAAGACTGCCATTTACATCCAAATCGTGAGGTGAGAGCGAGGAGCAATTGATCTTCCTCAGTGGTCCACTTTAAATGATTATATTTTTTGTATATACCATTTTGGAACAATACATTGCGAAATTTACCACGACATTGGCTACCATTTCGTCCTGGAAAATGCTCAGCTATTTCATTCCATAACTTTCGGGATGCATGGCCTTTTGAGAACTCATCTAAACCCTTTTCTGACACTATGTTTTGTAGAAGTTCTTCTTCTTCAATTGTCCAGCTTCTAGACATTGACGCATGACCCATTCCCATAACATCTGACAAGTTGTTATTCACACAGAAAAACGCACAAGATAAAGCTAAAATTTTAAATATATTCTTCATAAAATTTCTCTTGTTGATCAAAAACTGAAATGAATATACAATTTTTTGAAGAATAAGTCAACAATATTATAAAATTCAAAAAAAGAGCACGATCAAAAATCGTGCTCCGAAAATAATTATGTTAAATTACAAAGATTTTTATTGATCTTGAGGGACTAAATTTTCATCGACTGGAACACCGTTTATGCTTATTATAACTGGGTCAGGAATGGGTTCTTCGATTTCATTTCTATGTATATTTTGTAATTTTAATAGATCTCGCAATCTATAACGAATTTTTTGTATGATCAGACTCGGTTTTTTCCCATAACGTTTACCAAAGTGTCGCGAGATAAGATGGCAATTACCTTTATGTTGTTCATATAATCTTAACAAAAATTTATCTTTCTCATCATCCCATTCAAAAGAATTGATAACATGTTCCCAGGTTGATTTCATGAGGGTACCACGTTCATCCCCTCTATATCTCCTTGCAAGATCACGCCATACTTCTTCTGAAAAATCTAATGGATCTTTCTCAAGTTGCTCACTCATTGCTTGAACTTCTTTTTTAAATAATGAACGTTGTTTATCATTTAAATCAATGTATGATTCTACTTTTGGGCCACTTCGTACGATATATTCATATTTTTTTCTGCATTGTTCTGGAGTGAACTTACTATCCAACAAATCAGCGGCTTCTTTCCAATTGACATGGTTTTTGTTTCGTTCGACGAAATCTTTCAGTGTTTCGGTCTGTGCGTCAGACCAACGACTGTTCCGTACATTATCATCATTTTTGCGAAAATCTAAAGAGTGTACTTTGTTGCGAATCTGCCCAATAGTATATTCCGGGAATTCATTACGAAGATATTTTGACATTGGGCCGTGTTTATTTTTGCCGTATTCTTCCATACATCTACGCAACTTTTCAGTGTCAGAATCAGACCACATTTTATAACTCTTATAATTGTGAGCATAGCCCTCACTTCCCAAAACATCATTTTTCAAGCAGAAAAATGTACAAGATAGAACTAAAATTTTAAATATATTCTTCATAAAATTTCTCTTGTTGATCAAAGATTGAAACAAATATACAATTTTTTGAAGAATAAGTCAACAATATTATTTCAAGATATCGTATTTTTACATACTTTTTTTTATGATTGAGGAGATAGATCAAGTTTGATAAGATTTTTAGTATAAAAAAGACGAGAAGAAAGAAGAAAATATGTTTGAGAATTTATCGAGGAAATTAGTATCAGTTTTCAGTGGACTCAAGGGGAGGGGGATTCTCACTCCCGAAATAATCGAGAGAACAATACGAGAGATAAGAATCTCCCTTTTAGAGGCGGATGTCGCCTTGAGTGTTGTCCGTGATTTCACGAATTCCTTGAAAGAGAAACTAAATGGGAAGGATGTCATCAAGAGTATCACGCCAGAGCAGACCATCATAAAGTATGTCTACGATGAGATTGTGAACCTCCTAGGAGAGAATACAAATGATGACAAAAATAATCTCCAAAATCTAAGGGGAAACAACACGATCCTTATCTCGGGACTTCAAGGGTCCGGAAAAACGACGACCTCCGCGAAACTCGCAAATTTGTTGATGAAGAAATATAAGAGAAAAGTTCTCCTCGTGTCATTGGATACAGAACGCCCCGCTGCAATTGATCAGCTCAAAATTTTATCCCAAAAAAACGGGATCGATTTTTTTGATGATATTGATCTGAAGAACGACACACCAATCTCCATTGCGAAGCGTGCAATGAATCTCAAGAAAGATTATGATTTTATTATATTCGATACTGCAGGGAGACTCTATATCGACGATATCCTGATGAGTGAACTAAAAGAAATTGGGAACATAATAGAACCAAAAGAAACATTCCTCGTGATAGATAGTATGATGGGGCAGGACGCAATAAATACAGCGAAATCTTTCAATGAGAATATAAAATTGACGGGCCTCATCCTAACGCGAGTCGATGGGGACAATCGAGGAGGAGCAGCACTCTCCGCACGTTCGATTACGAAATGTCAGATAAAATATATGTGTATGGGAGAGAAGATAGACGATATCAGTGTGTTCTATCCTGAGAGAATCGCATCACGTATACTCGATAAAGGAGATATAATAACCCTCATAGAAAAAACGATGGATAGCGATATAATAGATGATATACAAAATATCCATCAAAATAATAAAGAATTTACACTAAATGATATGGAAAAATACTTCAAACAACTAGACAAATTAGGGGGAATTGGAGGATTCCTGAAATTTATTCCAGGTATGGGAAAAATAAAAGATATGATGAACAACATAAATCTCGACAATAAAGTTATCGATCGACAAATCGCTATCATAAAATCTATGACAAAAATCGAACGAAATAATCCCTCCATACTCAATGCCTCTAGAAGACGACGTATCGCAAATGGATCAGGTATGCAGGTCTCAGACGTCAATAAACTCATCAAACAATTCGAAGGTATCAAAAATATGATGTCTAAAATGAAAAAAGCAGGAAATAATCCTCGCGCTATGATGGATATTATGAAAAATTTACGATAATATATATTTTTTTTAGGGGAGATTGTTCACAATTTGAGCTCTAAAATAAAAAAAACCCAGGTATTCTTTTTTGAGTACCCGGGTTTTTATGGATACACTGATCCACACCATGTTGATAGCTGCCCTGTCACGACC
>CAMYPB010000054.1 GCA_947285985.1 uncultured Holosporaceae bacterium | reverse complement strand
TTAAATTTTGATTTGAGACTTCTGAAAATCCACCTTTTAGTTCATTTATTTGATAACAAATACTATTACCCCCCCCCCCCCGGTTTTATTTGCGAATAATGAATACGAATACGAATTATTTAATAATACTGTCAATAATGCAGTATTCAATATTTTAATACATGTTTTCATGGAAATCTCCATTTCTAAAAAAATCACGACCTATAAAGTCATACTATCACATAATCCTTAAAAAAGAGTTATTTCGTACACACTTTTTTTCATAGATACGTAAAAAAATCCGAATGAAAAATTTTTTTTTGAAAAATTATGTTGAAAGCTTTTCTTATTTTGTTTTGATCTATTGTATTTATTATTATGTAGTATCGACTATTCATATCCTTTGTTATGAAGAGGAAATCTTTATTTGTTTCAGGAATTTTGGAAGTTATATCTGATGTATACTGATTTTTAACAGTATTTCCAACGGATATTATTGTTCGATGTATATCAAATCTATCATAAATACTCACAATATACTCATCTTTTATATTACATTTTTCGTTTATGAAATTTTTTATAAAATTATACGTGTTTTTATCGGGAGAAGAAATCGTCGCATACCCCAAAATAATCGTTAAATCATCGCATATATCAGGACAACTTTTCGATAAAATTTGCAAGTATTTTTCGAAAAATTCGTCATGCATATCGAATGATTTTTTATTATCTATATAGTCAGAAACAATTGGGAGGATATCCTTTGACAATTTGTCTATATATTTCGAATTATGCGCTTTTTTTATATGTTTTTTAGTTATTTTATTATATGCCCATCTCATAGAGATCGTTGTTGAGAGGAGATCATCGAGGATGAGATATCCGGCCATCGCATATTTTGATTTGTGTCTCTTAAAAAACGAGAATGTCATATCCTGAAATTTTTGATCCCTATATTTATAGAATATATGACATATTGTCTTCAATAATAAGATTGTCTGTTGAATTGTGGGTATTTCCATATTCTTCATCATAATTGTCTCATTATTCAAAAAGATGGGAAGTTCCGCACTTTCAGAATGGGATACATAAAAAAATGTATTAAATTTATGATCAAATTTAAATTTTTCTTCAATATTATAAAAAATATAAACATTTTTAAAAAAATGATCGCTCAATTTTTTTTGTATAAAAAGTTGTAGATCGATCGCCCTATCATAAAGTCTATCGATATTTTTATAGAAAAATTTATCGTATTCTTTTATTGCAGTCTTATAAGTATCGATGAATTGTTTCGTCATAAATCGATTGTGAACGTCATTATTTGAATAGTCTATCAAAAACTCGAAGAATTCATCGTGATGACCATCCAATTCACTCTCTATATTTTTGATATACTCTTTATACGGCCTTATATACATATTATTATCGAAGATATTATGACGATATACATCCGCATACAAACATATATTCTTGTTGACTATGAGATTTATATAGGGAATAGGATCAGGAAGTTTCTGATCAAAATCTCTGTTGTTCGGAACTCCAGATATGAGAGTTGATATGAGTGATACGATTTGTATGGCATTTGACATAAAAAGATAATAATATCCATAAAATACATACAAAAATTATTACATTTTTTCAAAAAAGTTCGCAATTTGAAATTTCAACACACATTTCAACGTATCTTTTAGACTAAGAGATTGATAAAAAATATATTGTGTAGTATCATTCATGATATGAACAAATACATTTCGCGAATGAATATATAATATGAATAAATATTATTTTTTAGTGTATAGTTTTCTTTTATATTCTGTTTCGTATGCAGAAATAAGTAAAAATTCAAATATAGATAGGATGGGAAATCCAATTGACGAGCTCAGTATTTTCCAGGAAAAGATAAAAGAACATGATAAATCAAAAAGTCCAAATAAAATGAAGGCAATAGACGCCCTCAGTGTGAAAGACAGAGCATCTCAAATAAAAAAAAATAATCATCAGAAGAATAGAAGTATAGAGCAAAATCATAACAAGTATATAGGGGTTGCTGTTGTGAACGACGACGTTATAACGAACGTTGATATTATAAATATGATAAAATTTATCTTCTTCTCATCAGGAAAACCATACGACAAAAATTATGCTAGAATGATGTTTCATCCAATCCTAAACAAAGCAATATACGGAAGAATATATCAACAGGTTGCAAATGCAAATGGATTTAAAATAAATGATAAAGAAGTTGACGATAGAATAGAAGAAATCGCGAAGATGAATAATATGAGCGTGAAGGATATGGAAGAACACTTCAAATCATATGGTATGAATATACAAATTTTTAGAAAAAATTTAAAAGATAATATGTTATTCTCTTCAATCGCGCAGATGATGAAAGATGATATTTCCGTCTCAAAAAGTGATATAGAAATAGAAAAACAAAAAGAAATCAACGATATGAAACATACAAGATATCATATCCTTGAAATTCACCTAAAAATCGATGAACACAATGACGATAAAAAAGTCAAGGAAAACGCAGAATCGATCCATAAACTTCTTCATGATGGATTCGATTTCGCGATTCTTGCACAGAGTATCTCCCAAGGAAATTATAACGAAAATAATGGGGATCTGGGATGGATCATCGAAGATGATATAGAAAAATCCATCCTCCCATACGTCAAAAAATTACAACCTGGAGAATTTTCTCCCGTCATCAAAACACTCTCAGGATATAAAATAATCTTCCTCCTCGATAAAGCAAATCCAAATCAATCTGGAATAATGGAAACAACTTATAAATGTTCGAAAGTATCCATCCAATATAAAAGCCCCCTCATGTCTGAAAATGAACTCGCAAAAATCAATGGTGTCATAGAGGATTTGTTAAAACAAAAAAATTATGGCGAATTTAAGAAAATTTGCGATAAAAATAATATAAAAATCGAGACAATTGAACAAAAAGCCCCAAACAAAGATGCACAACAATTTTTTGAATCATCATTGAACAAGGCCGTTCCTATGCAATCTCCTATCGACGAGGATTATGTCGATATATATTATACAGTCGAAAAAAATACCCCTGAAATGAAAGTATCGTCCGACAAGGATATCCACGAAAAAATACTCAATAAAAAGGCTTCGAAAATGTTTGCAAAAAATTTTAAACAAAGGTATGTATTTTCAGAAATAAAAATATATGATAAAGAAATCGAAAAATTATTTAAATAATTAATTTATTCAATATAAAATTTTATAAAAAGGATAATAAAATATGAGAATTGCGTTTTTTGGAGATGTTGTGGGACGAAGTGGAAGAGAAACCCTAATAAATTATATAGAAAATAATAAAAATAGATTAAAATTCGATATGATCATCGTGAACGGGGAAAATGCGGCCCATGGATTCGGAATAAATCAAAATATATGTAATTCTTTTTTCAACGTGGGGGTTGATGTCATAACCCTTGGAAATCACACATTCGATCAGAAAGACGATATGCAGTTGTTTGATCGTGAAAAAAGGTTAGTTCGACCGTTAAATTATCCAAAGGGAACTCCAGGACATGGATTCTATATTCACGAGATCCCATCGATCGGGAAAAAAGTTATGGTCATCAATATTATGGGACGCGTTTTCATGGAATTGAATAATGACCCCTTCCAAACGATTGATGAACTCCTGTCTCAATATAAGATCGGATATTCCGTTGATGTGATATTCGTCGATTGCCATGCGGAAGCAAGTGCCGAAAAAACGGCCCTCGCAAGATATTTGGATGGGCGCATAACGGCCCTCATTGGAACACACACACACGTTCCAACGTCTGACCTTCAAATCTTGAAGAATGGAACGGGATATCTCTCGGACGCGGGAATGTGTGGGGACTATGATTCGATCATCGGAATGGAAGAAGAATCCTCCATGAAACGATTCACTCAAAAAGTCCATGCCTTCGCAAAAATGAATCCTGCTTCAAAAAATGCGACGGTTTGCGGAGTGATAATCGATGTCGATAATCAAGGAAAATGTACACATCTCCAGACAATACGACATGGCGGATTCCTCATCGATCAAACAACAAATATCTAAATTGTCCCTCCTATTCATTTTCCTGAAGGAGTATTTAAATATTCCATAAAAGTTGAATATTTTTTTCCATTCTTCTCGAATTTTTGAACATTATCTTCTGATAACGTATCCCCAGAATATTGAATAGGAGCGAAAAGAGGAATACGTCCCTCCATAACACGAGCCCTATCAATTGTGTATGTTATGGACTCAAGCAAACTAGCTACATAATTTTGTAAAAGTAAATCATTGTATTCTCGTGGCGTTTTTCCGTTGATCCTCAAATTTAAACCTCCTGCATATCCCTCTTCATACAACCACTCCGTTTCAAAATTCAATTGACACATCCCTTCTCCTTGTTGGATATAGGCACTTTTTGATCCAATATTCCTTCCTTTTTCAACCTTAGTTTGCCTTACTGAATTTGCAACGACACGAATACCATCTGGGAAATTATAATTTTCTTTAATGAGCTTAACACCTGTAACAACTCTATTATATAACGCCTCTTTAAACCCTAAACTACAAAACCCAGTATCATTAAATATAACATCACAAGGAAGTTCAACTACATGACCCCAATCATTTTTACATAGTACAACAACCCCAATCCACTCAAATCTTTCTGGTATTGTTATTTGGAATTTTGAAAAGTATATTATTGTTGTATTGCTCTCGTGTGACATCATTTAAATTTTGATTTGAGACTTCTGAAAATCCACCTTTTAGTTCATTTATTTGATGACAAATACTATTACCCCC
>CAMYPB010000053.1 GCA_947285985.1 uncultured Holosporaceae bacterium | reverse complement strand
CATTCAACATACTCAACAAATTTATCTTCATATATTAACCTATGAAATTCATCAGGTTTTAGGAAATAATAATCATTTCCATCTTGCTCTCCCTCTCGAATTCCACGTGTCGTACACGACACAACACACGAAATATCCCTCGGGAATTCTTTTATCAACATTTTTATGAGGGTCGACTTCCCAACACCTGAAGGTCCTGATATAACAAATATTTTCTTCTTATTTATCATAAATTTATCAATTATCTTATCTTTCATCCAATTTAAATTCAATTCTTCTATTTTTCGAGAGATCTTTCTCGGATTTTCCTTTTGATATAGGTTGATTTTCCCCAAATCCCGCGGCAACGAGATGTTCTGGGGAAATTCCGTGTTTCACGAGACTTTTCACAACAGAAATCGCGCGAGCGGCCGATAATTCCCAATTTGACGCAAATTTTCCAGATATTGGACGATTATCCGTGTGTCCATCAACTCTTAGAATCCATCTTATATTGTCTGGAATTTTATCTCCTATTTCTTTTATAACTTTCGCGAGATTCGAGACTTGTTTTTCCCCATCCTCACTCAATATATCGGATGCCGTATCGAAGAAGAGTTCAGATTGAAATATAAATCTATCACCCACTATTTTGATACCATCCTTATCCTTCACGATATTTTGAAGTTTATCAAAAAATTCGGAGCGATATGAACTAAGTTTTTGTAATTCATTTAATTTTATATTTTCCTTTCTCATTGTTTCGAGGGCTTTCTTCTGTTCTTCGGAAGACTCTTTCTCACTTGCAAGTGCATTCAAAACTTCCTTCAATTTTTTCGTTAATTCTTCGATTTTTTCTTCGAGAGAAAGTTTTTCGTTATGTTCAGACTTCCTAAGGGATTCTTCCTTCGAAAACAACCCTTCTAAAGAAGAAACCGTCGACTTCAAATCAGATATCTGACGTGTCAATTCTTCGTTCGTCTTCTCAAGATTCATGTTCTTTTCCTTGGCCTCATCAAAAAGGGAACATATAGACGAGAATTTAGATTCCATATCCTGAAGGGAGGTATCCTTATCAGAAATCAAACCTGATAAATATAATTGAGATGATATGAATCCAACCAAAACAAATATGAAAACTAATAAAACCGTTGACAAAGCATCAACAAATCCAGGCCATATATCGACATGTTCATCATTGTTGTTCCTATTGTTTCGAAAAGACATATTATACCCCACTCCCGTATAAAATGCATCACTCTATAATCTTTTTGTTGTATAATATTATCATAAAGTTTTTAGAAATTTTTCATAAAATGCAACGTTCATACGTAAAAATCTTCGAAATGAAAAACACAATATCAATTATATCGATATTATGTTTCGTGATGGCCATATCCTCGATATCTGCACAGTATATCTTTGATAAGACTCCATGTATATTATGTTTTATCATGAGGATACTATATATTGTCATCTCTATATTTGGAATATTGTCAATATATAGGAAATCGATATTCCGTATATTTTGTATTATTGTGTTTGCATCATTTTGTTTCTCATTTTATCATTTAGGAGTTGAAAATCTTTGGTGGGACGCACCAAAAAGTTGTCGTTCCGAACTTCCAACAATCTCTGATATAACATCTCAAAAAGTTGAAGATAATAATAATGATGATGATAATCACCATCATGTATATTGCGATAAAGTCAACTGGGAAATATTTGGAATATCGTCAACTTTATATAATTTTTGTATGATTGGACTGATATCTTGGATACTTAGTGTGTCATGTATCCTGAACAATAACACAAATAAAAAATTATGAGAATAGATAGACCATTCTTTGAAAAACTGAAGAATAAATCTGTATACTTCAATGATGATGACGAATACTACAGATCTATTATTATGGAGATTGGAAATATATTTTCATCACGCTTGAAATATAAAGATTCTTTCCTCGATGAAATTATGGACGAAAAATCGAGGGACATTCCTTTTTTATACGGTATACGCGATTTTCAATCCCTCAATAATTTCGATACTGAAAAATTTAAAATACAAGCCCGCGAAATCATAATCCGTCTCGAACCCAGAATAATAGACTTCGAAATAATTTCCCTCAATTTTAACTATCAACTTCAAAGATTGGAAATGAACATACGATGCACTATCAAACAAAATAATAAAAAAATTAATACAAAAATTTTTGTAAAATAATATAAAAAATTCCTATGAAAAATATGATAAAATAGAAAAACACGATATTGCAGCCGTTTCTGAACGGAGTATATTTTTCGAAAGTGATATTTTTTTCGTCGATTTCATGCGGATATCCCGCTCATAACTCGAAAATCCTCCCTCTGGCCCTATGATAAATCCAATATCCTGCCTTTCATCATCAAATTTCATAAAATTTTTGCGATCTTCCTCTCCATCCAAACGTTCTATCGCGGAAAACCATCTTGTGTCGTCTTTTAATAAATATTTATTCATAAAATCAGAAAATTTTATTGGATCGTGTATGAGAGGGATCGTCATCCTCTCAGATTGTTCAGAAGACATTATCGAAATAATCTCGAGTTTATCCTTTTTAAATTGATTGAGATTACTCGAATATTCCATGATAACGGGATACACATCCGTACATCCAAGTTCCGTTATTTTCTCAACGATCATCTTCATATTATCAAATTTTATTATTCCAATAGCCAAAGATTTTCTTACATTGTTTTCACGGGTCGATGATGATCGTATATATTCCCCTTTCCTCACAACAATCTTTTTCTTATCGATTATGTATAGGGATGCCCTATATTCCCCCGCTATACTGTTGAATATAATTATTTCATCATCTTTTTTTAATCTCATGACAGAAACAATATGATTATAATGATATTCGGGAATTTCTATAAATTCATCATTGGAAAAATCGTATTTTATAAAAATTCTCATAATATGTTTCATAATTTCAAGATATCGTAAAGAAGAAAACCATGCATCAATCATGATACATGGCATTATAAAAAAATTATACAATAATTTTAAGAGTTATGTTCATTATTTTCAGATGGTGAGTTTGAATGTCGAACATCCTCTATAAAGAACGTCAGGATTATCGCGATAAACATTGATATAATCACAATAAAAAACGTACTCCTATACATTTGAAGATTATATATAGGGGATCCTGAATCGTTCACCATACCATTCCTAAAGAAATCCAATAATTTTCCAAGGAGAGGTTGAAAAATAATACCACTCGACATTATGAGCATATTCAAGAATCCCGCTGATGTTCCACTATATTTCTTTGGAACCATGTGAAACGCAATAGTGAAGGCCAATGTGTTTGCCCCCGCAAAAATTCCCCCTAAGAACATCATAATTAAACATAAAGTATATCCTATATTATCAGAGTATAGAGCTATTGCAAAACTAATGATTACTCCTATCGTAAAAATAATAATCGTTTTTTTATAACTATTTATACGTTCTGCAACCCACGCTCCGACAACTCCCCCCAATCCGAATCCTATAAATATAACGATTGAAGACAAAGCTGCGGATTTCGTCGATACATTGAATCTCTGTTCCATAAAGGGGACTCCCCAAAGTTCTGCTATCGCACTCAAAGGAAGATATGTTATAGCCCCATATAATCCAAGTATCCAAGACCTCGGATTTTTGGCCATCATTTTCAAACCCGTCAATAAATCACTTTTATTTTCTTTATTCTGGTGATTATTTTCCATATTATTTGAAGATATTCCAAAAAACGCGAGGAGTGCAACGAATATTCCAGAAAAAGATATAATATATGTCGTCCATCTCCATCCGAATATCGATACTAAATACGCGATAGGAGACGTCCCAAAAATCCCCCCTAAACATCCCATACACATTGCAATTCCCATGAGTATGGAATAATATCTCTTATCAAACATGTCTCCCGCAATCTTCCCACATGAAATAAATGCGGATGCAGACGACAATCCAACTAAAAATCGACCGATTTGAAGTTGAAACACGGATTCAGCAGACCCAAAAATATACGCTCCAAAAGAACACAAAAGCGCACATGTAACAATAATTTTTCGTACCCCAAATTTATCGAGGATAACTCCAAAAGGAATTTGCATAGCGACGTATGGGATATACATCATCGAAATAACGAGTCCAACAGTTGAGGCCGTTATTTTGAAATCAGACATCAAATCATTCGTCAAAACACTGGGTTCAACCCTCGCCATATACGAAAAAAGATAGTATAACCAAACGACAGCAATAGATAAAATCGCCCTCGTTTTATTGTCATTATTTGACAATGACATTGTAAAAACTCACCAAAAATATAAATTCATTCGAAATATTATATCATAAAAAATGGAGGACGACATTATATAAAACACAAAAAAATGGAGGATCCCTCCTCCAATAAAAAATTTATACCCCAAGAATATCTTTCCAATATAATTCCGCGAAATTAGGCTTATCAATCAACAACTCAGGAATCGTGACGAGAACGAGTCTTGAGGTTATCCACTTTTGACATATCATGATACGACCCTTTTGATTATAACAAAATCCGTATATATCCCCCGAAGAATAAATTTCTTTATCATTATACTTAGAAGAATAAATTTCTTTATCATTATACTTAAATTTACTATACGATGCTTCAAATGTTATATTGTTCGGGTATTTCTTAGTAATAATATAAGAGTTATCGTCTAGTCCGTTTCCAAGATTTCCATCCCATCTCCAATTCTCAATAGAATCATATGGAAATGGATCAGATGTTGATTGCCACTTATCAATACTATATTTCCCGTTACTTTGTTTTA
>CAMYPB010000052.1 GCA_947285985.1 uncultured Holosporaceae bacterium | reverse complement strand
CTCAAAAACAGATCGTGGAATGGGGGGATTTGGATCAACTGGATTATAAGGGATTTTAAGCAAATCCCTATAAATTTTTATGACAATTTGCTATACATATTATAGATTTTCAAGAAGAGCGTATTTCCAAGGTTGCACGTTCCTCGAATCATAAACGTCGACAAACAAATCATCATGAAGTCATGAAATGAGAGGGGTTCATTCGACAATAGAACGAGCGCTATATACGTGAAGATAGACGTATCCAATATGACGCTTGAGAATGTAAGAATTATATTGTGTTTTATATAATCTGATTTTATAAATTTTATTTTTCTTATGTATCTCAGTCCCCAGATCTCTATGAATTGGCATACTAAATATGAAAAATAAGAGGTCATCAATAATCTAGGGGATGGTATGAAGATCTGTCGTATGGAATTCATATTGTTCGTCATCGTGTCCTTCGAGATACTAAAATTTTTATATATATCATAGTCTAATGGTTTATGTCCCAATGTTAAGACAATACTCATAATAAAACAACATTGTGTCACGAAAAATAAGATAGTTGCGAGTCTCGCTTTTTCAACTCCATATTCTATATTGATTATATCTGTCGCAAGAAATGATGTACAAAATGTTACAGTCCCCAATAATACAGGCATACTGAATACTTCGTATGATGTCGCATATAATATTTGAATATTTGCAAGAATCCCCGCTATATTTAAGTATACACACAATCCTGCATATCCAAAAAATCGTTTCATAAAGAAGATGATAGATAGACAAAAGAAGAACGTCAAAATCGAAACAAATATACTCGGAATATTGTGAAGACAATTTATGACATCAACGAAGAAGTTATCTAATTGCATAAAACCCTAAAAAACATAAAATCCCACACATGTTGTATGGGATTTTATTATAAAAAATTACAACAATGTATCTAGAATGATACCTTAGCTCCAAGGACAAATAAAACAGTTTTTTGCTTTTTTATAGCAATTTTATCATCATGAACTAAATTATACATTTCACAGGCTTTATTTGAAGATTTTGTGTTGACATAATCAATTTCTCCAAAAAATTTGAGACCTTTCACGATTGTGTAGTCTGTTGTGAAACAAATCGCATTTCCTTTTGTTTTCTCTTTTGCTTGGACTTTTCTTTCCATACGATGGAAAACTGTTGCGAACGCCCATTTTCCGTATATATAACGCGCTCCGATATTCCAAGCCTGTCCTGCGTTCGATTCTTTCGTCGTCAAGAATCCCCCAAGAATCATATCATCACTCAAATACTCCGATTTCTTTGGAAGACGACTTTTTCCATTATTCAAATATCCGCACCCTACTGTGAAATCCTTGTATGTTATGGAGGCCGTTGCATGGTATGACGATGCGTTTCTCAATTTTATTTTAGAATCTGAATAGAAAGTATTATCTTGATATCTTTTGATATTGATAGGTTTTGTGTCTTCCATCAAATAGATTAATGAAACTTTTGAACTTAAATTATCATTAAATTTATATTCATGTTTGAGTCCGAAGGACATATTATTTCTTCCTGATGGTTTTTCTTTCTCATCTTTTCCTTGGAGATATGTGAAGGCCGTATTTCCAAGATTACTATTCCCCGTTCTTGAATCTTTGTCGTTGTGACCTATATGTTTCGTATCAGGAGTTATCGCGAATCCAAATTGAAATCCTCCGAATACTGGAGTATAATATCCCAATTTTGTCGCTTTATTTGTGTATCCTTGGACGTATAGAGGGGATATTGTCCCTGTTGCGAAATCAATATCATGAGATACTGTTCCATCCAAACATGTTGTCCCTCCGAGTAATTGTTGACCACTCGACAAAAATAAGGCTTCAGGTCCCTTGATATTTCCAAAAACTAATGTCCCAATATTATCGCGTGCGAACGTGACATACATTTTATCGACCCCTGTATCTCCTTTGTTCGCATTGAGAGAAATTTTCGCTCCGTATAACCATCCATTATTCAATTTCCCGTTGGCCGCGAAAACGACTTCTGCATCTCCCGCAGAAAATCTCGTCATACTAGAATCTTTCTCTGTTTTCTTTCCATTTCGTCCAGTTCCCTTCTGATTATCGTGATATTTCACATCAGGATTCGAAAAACTCGAATGAACAGACGCACTCCCAGAAATCTCGAATTTTGGCATATCGTCTTCATTGTTGGAATCATTATTATTAACAACATTTTTATCGTTTGCAAACGACGATCCAGAAATCAAAAAAATTGAAGCTGCTAAAAAAACAAGTTTATTCATATCTAAAAAACTCATAAAAATTTAAAGACTACACGATAATATTTTTAATATAAAATGCATTATGCAAAAAAGAAAAAAGGATTTGCGATAATTTTTAATATTATTTGTGTTGCAAAAAATATACATTTTAAAAAAATTATTCGCATCAGTCACGATATGATATATTATAGAAGTTGGGTATCGCGACATGTTAAATTTAGTATAATTTTTATATGAATATTTTTAATGAGAGTATAGACATAATAAAAAATGCTGCGAAAAATGCGGGGAATTTTCCAGGTATTTATAAGATGATGAATGAGAACGACAAAGTTATTTATGTTGGGAAAGCAAAGGACTTGGAAAAACGTTTGATGTCATATACGAGGATCGATCAACTCTCCAATAGAATTCGTATGATGATCTCCAAGATAAAAAAAATCGAGACAACGAGAACGAATTCCGAAATAGAAGCCCTCCTCCTCGAAAATAATCTCATAAAGGAAATAAAGCCTTTTTTTAATATTTTATTAAAAGATGACAAAACTTTTCCGTATATTGTCATTGATGAAAAAAGTGAATATCCGAGGATATACAAATATCGAACAAACAAAAGTCGTGACAAAAATTTTTTCGGACCCTACCCTTTTGTAAATTCCCTCGACGAAACCATAAAAATTATACAAAAAACATTCCTTCTTCGAACATGTAGTGACAATAATTTCAAGAATCGAAGTAGACCGTGTTTAAATTATTTCCTAAAAAGATGTTCTGCTCCGTGTGTCAATTATATATCATCTGAAGAATATAAAAAAAATGTTGAACTTTCGAAAGATTTATTGAAGGGAAATGATGAGATTGTGAGGAAGAGTCTCGTTGAATCAATGAGATATGCCTCAGAAAATCTCGATTTTGAAAAGGCCGCGATTTTTCGAGACCGTATAAAAGCGATAACCGATATTCAATCAACTCAATATATTCAAATTGATGACACGTCCTCAATCGATATCATCGGAATTTCAAAGGGAAATGAGAATTCTGTCATACAAATATTGTTTTTCAGATGTGGAAAAAATGTTGGATCAGAGAATTTTATCATACAAAATTCCTCGGAATCAGATACATCTTCAAACATCCTGGAATCCTTCATACTTCAATTCTATAACAATGTTATGATCCCCTCAAAAATCATCGTCTCAAATGATCTCGAAAATAAAGAGAATATCGAAAATATCCTCCATACAAAAATAATACGCCCGAAATCTGGAATATATATAAAATTATTGGAAAATGCACTTGAAAACGCACACGCAAAACTCAATCGTGAAAATATCAAGGAATATCAAAATGAAGTAAAAATTTTAGAAAATTTGTTATGTATTGAAAATATAAATCGAATTGAAACGTATGACAACAGTCATATCATGGGGACGAACGCGTGTGGAGTTATGATTGTCTTTGAAAATGGGCATCTCAAAAGATCGGAGTATAGAAAATTCAATATAGACAAAATAACTGCAAATAAAGGGGATGATATTTCCATGATGAAATTTGTTCTCTACAAAAGATTGACTTCAAAAAACATAGATATACTTCCAGATCTTATTATTATGGACGGGGGAATAACTCAACTTCATGCTGCCCTTGAAATTGTTGAAAATTTAAAATTAGGTGATAAAATGAAAATTATTTCAGTTTGCAAACAGAATAATCGAAAGATAGGAGATGAAAAAATCATAATGTCCGATGGAAATGAGATGGAAATAGAAAGGAATAGTGAGTTACTCTCATTTTTGATTATGCTTCGAAATGAGGCCCACAAAACTGCTATAACTTTTCATCGAAAAAAAAGACAAAAAAGTCTTTCAAAATCCATATTGGATGATATACCATCTATAGGATCCGTCAGAAAAAAAAGACTCCTCGAATATTTTGGATCAGTTGAATCAATAAAGAGGGCCTGTATTGAGGATATATGTCTTGTTGAAGGTATCGATAAAAATACAGCTAAAATTGTTTTTGATTTTTTTAATAAGGGAAATAAATGAATAAAATTTTCAACATACCAAATATTTTAACATTCTCTAGAATATTTATGATTCCCGTTCTAGTTATACTATTCTTTATTGAATCGTATACATCCTCTATACTAATCCTTATTATTTTTATATTATGTTGTATAACAGATTTTCTCGATGGATACATTGCGAGAATTTATAAACAGACAACAAAACTAGGACAGATTCTCGATCCCATCGCGGATAAGGCCCTCATCTCAACTTCTATCCTCTTTCTCGTTGGATTTGATAAAATATCGAAATTTTCAATAATTCCGTGTATTATTATTATGTGTCGGGAGGTTATGATTTCTGAAATACGAGATGTCATTATATCATCAAAAATATCATTTAAAACATCGAAAACCGCAAAATGGAAGACGACATTTCAAATGTTTGCAATTTCCATAATATTATTGTCAAATACGTTTCAAAATAACTTAAAATTCCCGACATTATACACAGGAGAAACTCTCCTTTGGATTTCGTCCATAATTGCGATAATCTCGGGAATCGCGTATTATCAAAGATATTGGAAATCTATGACATGAATCATCATCATCGTACTCTTTTTGCGATCTTCAGGAATTCACTCTTTGGAACTTCATAGACTTTGTTCTCCCTATCAACCACAATCTTTTTCTCATCATTTATATCCTGAGTATTTAATGATGGAATACTCGATGTATTATCCTGAATATTTGCAGACATCTGAGTATTATTCGTTGATACATTA
>CAMYPB010000051.1 GCA_947285985.1 uncultured Holosporaceae bacterium | reverse complement strand
TTTATGAGACATTTTGTTCAAATATCCAAAAAATACACATAAAATTCCAGATATATTCCATCGATAGATTTTTATACAAATGCATATAAATTTTCTGAAGTTTTTGCATCAAATTTGAACAATATTTCTATAAAATATCTCTCGTATATATTTAAAATATTATCCTTTTTTTGATCCCACAATCAGACATAAGTTGATTGTATCGTCTAATTTTTTCCTTTGCGATTTCCATAAAAAGTTGACATTTCTTATGATTTCTTCGATCGAGATCTTCGAGGGTTGATCTTTCATCGATCCCATTTTCGACCATACAATGTCCATAGCAAATATTTTTGAAATAGCACGATGAACATTTATTTTTCTGTCGATTCACGATATCAGATATTTTTTGGATCATGTCAATGTCGTATGACCCATCATTCACATTCCCTATTTTAAATGCCTTGTTTTCGACGAATAATGGACACGGATATATATCCCCATTCGTTGATATTGAAACCTCAGAGCGACATGCAGAACACTGACGCATCGTGATAAAATTGAAATTTTCATCAAGAACAAGGGAATAATGCGCGATATTGACATCTGGATTGACGATCGCAAGATCAACGACGCTTGGAACCTGTTTTATGATCATATCGAAATCAGAATCCGTAAGGTTGAAATCTGTTGTTGGATCAAAATTGAAATGTAATTTTATAAATTTTACACCAAAACCTATTATTTCCTTCACGATACTATATATATCGAGATTATAATGATGAATAGTTGACGATACAGAGACATTCTCTGAGCCTATTCCATCTATCAATTTACGAAGTTGTTTTATGGAAAACTCTGAATCAAAAGTTCCGAATTTACGGAAAAGATCGTGAGATGATCCATCATAACTAAACATAACCTTGAAATTATTATCTCGAAAAACCCTGATAACATCGTCATTCAACAACGTTCCATTCGTCGATATGGAATACGAAACATTTTCTCCTGGGAAAAGTTCTCGAACTTTAGAAAGACATTTTTTTATGAGTCTGTCATATTCGAGCATGGGCTCCCCCCCAAAGAATGCGACCTTGAATCCCCTATCCTTATCATACCTCTTTGATATGAAAGACATAGCGTTCATAAGGGTTTCAAGACTCATACTCGAAACATCACACCTATCCTGAAAACAATACTTACACCTCAAATTACATCTATTCGTTAAATGAAGCCTAAATATATGAGGTAAATCAATTTTCATATAGCCTTAAAACCCATAAACAAATATTATGAATATTCTTCATAATATCACTACTTTCATAATATCACTACCAGTCAGGACCAACACAAAGTCCACACACCTTCTTAAAACGTGCACTCCTCTCCACAACTTTTGAAAGAATAGACATGGACTCTCTCTTTGTAGGCATTGAATTCTTCGAATTCATAACCTTCCTAACCCTAAGTTTTGTATTGTGTTCACCTTGCATTTTGGACACTCCTAAAAACGACTACAAACCTATTGTAATAGACAGTATATTGTTTTTTATGAAAATTCAATAAACTTTATTGAAAAAACAATGAGAATTTTTCACAATTTTTCTCATGATATTAGACAAGGCCCACAAAACTAAAATACAACGAAATATATCCTTCTCATAGCACATTGTTGATATATTGTTTCGTTTCAAAACATTAGAAATTCAATATAAATTTTCATCAGTTTTTCATCAAATGTATCCTTTCACTTGAACAAATATAATGTTATACATCTCTTTTGAGGTATAACGAATTGTTGTCATTTTTCAGGGTGGATATTCTCGTGAGCTTGTGCATGAATTCGGAGATTTTCTCTGATATAGGAACAATAAACAATATAAAGTTTACGACTCGTGAGATAGACGTTGTGTCGTGTCTTATGAACGGGCGTTCTTCAAAATTCATATCTCAGATTTTATCTATATCTCCAAAAACTGTTGAAGCTCATATAAGGAATATAAAACTCAAGATAGAATGTTCATCTAAGGAACAACTCCTAGATTTTTTCGAAAAATCTAATAAAAAACCATTTATATCTTCGAGATACAATTTTATCGTCGTTGAGCATGAATTTTCAGATCTCGTAAAAAAAATGTCTATGTCTTGTCGAGAATTTATCGATGAAAAAATACTCATCGTATGTGTGTTCTCCGAGTTTGAATGTAAGAGATCGTGTAAGATTATAGAGAATCTTCATAGTTTCACGAATAACATAGATGTCATACATTTTCCCTTGAATAACATAGATATCGATCTCCTACAAACAAAATCTAAGGATTTTTTTAAGACAATTGTCATAGGAGAAAATGAGCAATTCGTCGAAAATTATATGGATTATTTCTCAAAGATCCCAAATCTCACAACGTTTTTCTCGATGTATCACTATAACGAAGACAATAGAGAATATTATAAAAAATTTATCAACCTCATAAAAAATATCTATGGAAAGGAATCGTCATATAAAGAACATGTTTCAAAGTTCTTGGATTTTTGTGAGGGAAAATCACTTGAAAAGATCCATCATCATAATGATTTCGAAGAAAATGGGATTATGGATGACATGTCTTCGAATATAAACAATATCATCCTGAAAAATAAAAAGATCTCATATCTAATTTTTGGGGGAGTCATCTTTTTTTTAGGGGGTATCATATCTCTCGTTAGTCATCATCATGAAAACCACGAAAAAGATCTGATACTCTTTGATATCCCGACGATCAATGAGAGTGTTTTTTTGGAGAGACCGTGTTTTATTAAGAAACTCGATGAAATATTCGAAAATCAAAAAGGAATAAAAATCGCAGTAATAACAGGTCAAGGGGGGGCTGGAAAAACAGTTTTATCTCGTGAATACTTGAAAAAACAGAAGGATACTCTCGTCTGGGAAATAAACGCTGAAAACAATACAAGTATTGTCAACTCGATTATAGAGCTATCCTATATATTGGCCTCAACAAAATCTCAGAAAGATGAATTGAAATTCATAACCGCAATACGGAATAATAGTGAACGTGAAAAAAAGATGTTGTTCTTCCTACAAAATCTTTTGCGAAATGTTGGAGATTGGTGTATAGCTTTCGATAATGTTGAGTCACTCAAAAGTATAGACAGGTATATGCCAAATAATCATAAAATTGCAGGAAATGGAAAGATTATTATTACAACAAGAAATGCAAATATAAAAAATGGACCTCACATAAATCCAGATTGTGTTATAGATATCGCGAGCTTAAGAACAGATGAACAACTGTCTCTATTCTGTAAGATACTCTATAACAAAAAAATGAGTGATATAGGGAAAGAAAACATTGAAAAGATTAAAAAATTCTTGAAAAATGTAACTCCCCTCCCATTGGACGTTTCTGCGGCTGCATATTATATTAAAAATTCAGGAGTAAACCTTGATCAATATTCAGACATCATCGAGAAGATGAGTTTGAAATTTGATAAAATGCAACGTAGTATACTGAGTGAAACAGGAACATACACGAAAACGAGGTATGGAATTGTTTCGTCAACATTCAATTCTATCCTCAAAACAAATGATGGTTTCAAAGTCTTGCTTCTTATGTCGTGTCTTGTGAATCCTTCCGCTATACAACGAAATCTTCTGGAATTGTGTTGTGATAAGGTCGTCGTCAATGATTTTATATACAATCTCAAAAAACATTCTTTCATTTCAGATAAGGGAAGCTGTTTTTCGATGCATAGGAGTACTCAATCGATAGGGCTCAGTTATATCGTTGGAGAGATGGATAGAAAAGAATTGGATAGACTCATGAAAATCGTTATTGATGTTTTGACCCCATATTCCGCGATAGATTCAATATTATATAAGTCATCCCCCTTCCAAATGGGAGAAAAACAGTTGAATACTTTATTACCCCATCTCGAATCTGTCGCGGATAATCTTTCGAAATTAAACCTCACAGAAGAGAAAATCGAGGAATACCGCGCAAAATTATTGCTAGCTATCGCTTTGAAACATGTTAGTCAAAAAAATTATGTTTTGTCATGTCATTTTTTGAATTCCGTTGTGAATATACAGGAAAGAATCCATTGCCTAAGAAACTATGAATATTGCGTTGCACTCCTCGAACTTGGATATTCTTATCTCGTTCAAAATGATTTGGTCAGTGCTGAGAATTTTATTAAAAAAGGTTTAGAATTGTCGAGATCTGTAAAAGACTCCGAAATAATTCGGGCGTGTAATCTCGCGAATCTTGGAGTTTTGTATCACAGAAAGAACAATTTTGTTAAAAATATCTCACTACTCGAAGAAGCTATTTCTATAGTATCGAATTCTGGAAATGAACCTTGGGTTGATAATGTAGCTGTCCTAGTGTATTCATTTTTATCGAATGCATACATCGACAATTTTATCAATAAACCAGATATGAAAAGGGCTATTGACTATTCTTATGAAGCATTGAAAAAAATGGGGATACCTTCGAATTTCACATCTCTCCAGAAAAAAGTGGTCGTGAAAAATGTTGACCTAGCCATAAAATTGTGTTGGAATTTGGCTAGAGCATGCAATATGTACTCTCAATATGAAAAAGCTCTTGAAATTGAGTATTATTCATATTTTATTTGTAGTAGTGATCCAAATGGAGAGCACATAAGAGAACGTATACTCATTGACTCGGAATATGGATATACTCTCCTTCGAAAAGGAGATATTGAAAAAGCGGAGTGTATGTTAGACCGTGCGATATCATTGAAGAGAAAATTAAACGATGATGATAAGGATCTATTATTCACGATGTCAAGCCGTATAGAAGCCCGCATGCGTCTTGGAAAACTTGATGATGCGTATAATGATTGTATATGCGTCATGAATATGAAGGACAAAGATGGAGCAAATTATAACCGTCTATTTGCAAATATATGTGTGTATCACGCGGCTATTATAAAGTATAAACAGGGGGATCTCGATTCGTCCCTTCGTTATTTTGCAGACTTCTTCAAAGATATGGAAGAGTTTTGTCAGAATTTCCTGGATATCAAAACTTTCGCGCGACTAAAAAGTATGCAGATTTTCAATGTTCTCCCAACAGAAACTCAACTTCGTCGTTATCTTTTAAATAGTGTTGAAATACTTGTCGCGATTTTTGGAAGGTCTCACTCTTTCATAACGGATTATGTCCAAAAAAATGTATAATACATTATAAGGGAAATTCCCTTAATCAATTTCTTAGATAAATTTATTCGATTTTTATTATCTGAAA
>CAMYPB010000050.1 GCA_947285985.1 uncultured Holosporaceae bacterium | reverse complement strand
AAATCACGATAGCACAACAATAGTTAAAAAATCGTTAATTTTTGAAATTTTTTTTAATTTTTTTATGACAAAATAAAAAGGGTGGTATAAAACCGCCCTTTATGATATAATCAATTATAGGAGAGGTCTTCCTCTATACGAATTAGTTGATTATATTTCGCGACTCTTTCTCCGCGTGATGGTGCACCCGTTTTTATGAAGGGGGCTGAAACTCCAACTGCGAGGTCCGATATTGTCGTGTCGTCTGTTTCTCCAGATCGATGGGATATGACGACGTTATATCCGTTTTCCTTCGCGAGATTTATTGTATTTAATGTTTCTGTTAGGGTTCCTATTTGATTTGGTTTTATGAGTATCGCGTTTGCGCACGATTCATTGATTCCCTTTTGCAATCTGTTTTTATTGGTGACAAAAAGGTCGTCTCCAACGATTTGAACTTTATCGGACAATGTTTTTGTGAGGTTTTTCCATCCTATCCAATCTTCTTCAAAGAGTGGGTCTTCTATTGAAATGATAGGGTATGATTTAATTAAATTTTCATAAAATACAATCATATCATCAGACGATTTTTTTGATCCTTCCAACATATAGAATCCGTCATGATAGAATTCACTCGATGCGGAATCTAGGGCGATCGATACGTCATCTCCTGGTTTAAATCCAGCTTTTTCAATGGAATCCATGATATAATCCAATGCTTCCTTCGTTGATGAAAGGTTTGGAGCGACTCCTCCCTCATCCCCAACGTTTGAGTTCAATCCTTTGGATTTCAATGTTTTTTTGAGGGTATGATATATTGTAGAACAGATTCTGACATATTCTTTGAAATCCGATATTTTTGATGGAACGATCATAAATTCTTGGATATCGATTGAATTATCTGCGTGTACTCCCCCATTCAATATATTCATCATAGGACGAGGGAGTTTGTTGTTTGATATTCCTCCTATATATCTATACAATGGAATTCCGAAGTATTGAGATGCTGCGTGACAACACGCGAGACTCACGGATAATGTCGCATTTGCTCCCAATTTTGATTTATTTTCTGTTCCATCGAGATCAATCATGATCTGGTCGATAACATGTTGATCCGTCACGATTTCTCCGACGATATTTTCTGATATGATAGTGTTGACATTTTTAATAGCATTTAAGACACCTTTTCCTAAAAATCTATCATTATCATTATCACGGAGTTCAACGGCCTCAAATGATCCAGTCGATGCACCCGATGGAACGGACGCGATTCCAACCTCTCCAGAAGATAAAACAACTTCCGTTTCGATTGTTGGAAATCCCCTTGAATCTAATATTTCACGCGCAAAAACACTTTTTATGATTGGCATTTTAATAAAATCCTGTATTTTTTATAGAAACTTATAGATTGAATTATATAGCGTTTTAATTTTTTTTTACAGGGTTTATGGACAAATTGCGATAATTTTGTTAGAATACTTCATAAGGAAAGGCTTTGGGGAAAGTTAAAACATGAATAAAAATTTTTTGAGAATATTTATTTCGTCGATGTTGAGTATTTCTTTCATAGACGTCAGTGCAGCATATACGAATTCACATGACGAAGGAATATTAAAGGGGAGTTCATCTATCGATAAAAAATCTGATAAAACGTCATTAAAAAAGAGACGTATAGACACGACGAAGAGGATTGATCCTGTTATAAGTTATGATGATAATTGGGATTTTAAAGATTATGGAATTTCTCAAAATGAAAAAAATTCTATATTGATTTCCGTGAATAACTGGATTGATCATATAGAAAGAGGGGGGGACTTTGTCATTGGGTATAATGATATCGTCGAGTTTCAACCTTCTGTTATCAATTTCATAAAGTATATAATTTCTAAGGATAATAAAAAAAATCTCTCCGTCATACTGCGTGATAAAGAGATAGATGAAAAAAAATTGAAGGAAGTTTTATATAATCTTGCAATGCTCGAATTGAAAGTTGATTCAATCTTGATAGATGGATGTGGAATAGATGATGAATGTATAAAATACCTAGTGATTTTTATACAAAAAACTGTTAAGGAATCTAATCCTATAGATATCGTCATAAAGAATGCAAGTATAAGTTTTGCGTCTGCGAATGAATTGAATAGAGTCGTGAAACTTATTGGAAATTGTAATCTCGTCATAGAAAAAACATCAGATAAGACACAACAAGTCCAAAATAATAATGAACTTGACACAAACGAAAATAAATATGACAATATAAGTAGTGATGATCAGATTGATTATGATTCGTTGGGTCCTTCCTTCATAGACCCAGAGGATCCATCTAGAAATCAGAATAGTTTATATATGATGGGAGATGTGAACAACCAGGATAAAAGTGTCGTGACAAAGAACGAAGAACTTCCTGTGAAAGTTGGTAAATAATATTTTTGATAAAATTGCCTAAATTTTTAAATGAATATGATTTTATATGTTTTTATAAAATCATATTTTTTTGATTATATATCCTTGAAAGAATTTTGAATTTGTTGTCTAATGTTATAATTATAAAAAAAGATATACTATGAGATGGGTGTTTGCATGTTAGAGAGTATGAGAATACAGGGTGGGAATATTCTAAGGGGAGAGATAAAAATAAGTGGTGCAAAAAATCTTGCACTTCCCGCTTTAGTTGCGAGTATTTTATCGGAAGAAAGTATTATTTTGGATAATGTCCCAAATCTTGCAGATATTTCATCTATGCTTGAATTATTGGAATATTTGGGATCCGATATACGTTGTATTGGAAAACATAAAATTGATATATGTCTAAAAAATTTAAAATTTTTTGAAGCACCATATGATTTTGTGAGAAAAATGAGGGCTTCCATATTGACTTTAGGTCCTCTTGTTGGACGTTTTGGACGGGCGAGTGTCTCGCTTCCAGGAGGGTGTGCGATTGGAACGAGGGGGGTCGATCTTCATTTGAAGGCACTCGAAAGTTTGGGAGCGAGTATCGAAATAGATAATGGTTATATACATGCGGATGCGAAAGATGGATTGATAGGATGTGATATAACGTTTCCTATTTCAACTGTGACGGGGACAGAAAATATTATGATGGCCGCGTGTTTCGCGAAAGGGACGACAAGATTGATAAATTCCGCAATGGAACCTGAAGTTGTCGAATTTGCAAATCTTTTGAATTTGATGGGTGCAAAAATTTCGGGACATGGAACATCCATAATAACGATAGAAGGTGTTCAAAAACTTCATGGTTGCGAGTATGAGATTATTCCGGATCGTATAGAAGCTGGGACGTACGCGATAGCTTCTGCTATGACAAATGGAAAAATTTTATTAAAAGGCGCGAAATATGATCATCTAACAACTTTTTTTGATACATTGCGATATGTTGGGGTATCGAGTGATATTCTTGATGATGGGATACTCGTCTATCGAGATAATGATTTTGAAAAAATGAAAGGATTTGATATTCAAACGAGTCCATACCCTGGATTTCCAACGGATCTTCAAGCCCAATATATGGTTTTGATGACGATTTGTGAGGGATCGTCTTCAATCACGGAAAATATATTTGAGAATAGATTTATGCATGTTCCAGAATTAATTCGTATGGGAGCGAATATTTCAATACATGGAAGAACAGCCATAATAAATGGAGTTGAATACTTAAATGGAGCCCAAGTTATGGCAACGGATTTGAGAGCTTCCGTCTCCTTGGTTTTGGCCGGATTGTCAGCGAAGGGCGAAACAATCGTCAACAGATTGTATCATCTTGATAGGGGATATGATGATATCGATAACAAACTTATTTCGTGTGGTGCGGTTATTGAAAGATTTAAATCAGAATGATTTTTTGAGAGATTTATGTCTATTTTTAATAAATTAAAAGATAAATTAAAGAATATTTTCAAGAAGGATGATAAGACTGTCGACATAATAGAAATTGAAGATATGTTGATAGAGGCGGATTTTGGCCCATCCTTGTCATATGAGATTTCGAGTATGTTGAAGAAGTCCGATAATATAGAGGAAGATTTATCGAATATAATAAAGTCTATATTGGAAGGTCATATTATAGAGGATATAAATATAGATGAATCTGATGGGACGACTGTTTTCATGTTTGTTGGGGTGAATGGATCTGGGAAGACGACTTCCATCGCAAAAATCGCGCATTATTTTAAGAAGATGGGAAAAAGTGTTGAAATTGCAGCGTGTGACACATTTCGTTCCGCTGCAACAGAACAACTCGAAATATGGGCGAATAGATTGGGATGTCATATTTATAAGGGTATATCAAATTCTTCGGATCCTGCGAGCGTCGCGTTTGACGCAATGAAAAACACGAAATCTGATATACTCCTCATTGATACTGCGGGTCGTCTTCAAAATAATATCAACCTCATGAATGAACTCACAAAAATATCGAATGTCGTCAAGAAAATAAATATAAAAGCCCCTCATAAGACAATAATTACAATAGATTCAACTATAGGACAGAATTCATTCGATCAAGTTCGAGAATTCAACAAGTATTGTCAAATAGATGGGATTTTATTGACGAAAATGGATGGAAATGCAAATGGAGGGGTCATCGTTCGAATCGTCAAGGAATTTGGGATCCCAATATTTGGAATAGGAAAGGGCGAAAAATTGGAAGATTTTGATGTTTTTTCTATAGAGGATTTTATTAAAAATCTGAAATAATTTTAGGCTATTTTTAGGAGTTTTGTATAAGGATGGATATAAGATTATTGATTATCAGTTTTGTGCAGGGTATAGGCGAGCTTCTGCCGATCAGTTCATCTGTTAATATGTTTTTTGCGAAATATATTTTTAATATGGAATTTTTCAATTTTTCATTTAAAATAGCCTTACATGTTGGGAGTTTGATAGCACTTCTATTTTATTTTCGAAATGATATACTTGATATTTTTAAGGGTATATTTTCTTCATCAAAAAAACTGCGGGATACATATTTTTATCCTCTTTTTATTGGGACGATTCCCGTTGTATTTTTCGGATATTTTTCGAGGGATTTTGTGAAGGAATTTCAGGATACGAATATAATGGGGATTTTATGTATTATTTTTGGGATTCTTCTTTGGATTGTTGATAGGTCTGCGTGTAGTCGTCTTCGAAGGATGGATCGAAATAGATTTATTTCATTGTATAAATCTTTATGGATCGGTATTTTTCAGACGATTGCAGTTTTTCCTGGAGTGAGTCGTTTGGGAATAACTTTGACAGCATCTCGTTTGTTTTCAATAGATAGGAAGAAATCTATCCATTTTTCTATGTTCCTTGCGATTCCGAGTATAATGGGTTCCCTCGTCCTAGAATTATATGAATGTTATACTACTAATCAATACAATGTTTTATTTTCGAATAATTCTCTTATCGGATTATTTCTTACATCAATAATTAGTATTATTTTTATATATCCTTGTATTCATTTTATGGAGAGGAAGGGTTTCTTTATACTAATGATATATCGTTGTATTATAGGATTTGCCCTCCTAAAAATCGATTTTATAATGTCTTTATTTAATAAATAATAT
>CAMYPB010000049.1 GCA_947285985.1 uncultured Holosporaceae bacterium | reverse complement strand
CCAAAATGAAATAAACGTTTTGAAAAATAGGATAGACTATATGAATAATATTTTTCTTAAAAGTTTTGTAACAAATAATATGACTCGCTCAGGAAATACAAACTATCACTATAGGGATGATATTTTGCACGTTCAAACCGATACTTCTAATAGTGCATGGGTATGTCTAAAATATAATCCCGATAAAGATGAATGGGGACTCATCTATAGATTAGATAACTCATTTTATTTTTTTAAGGTTAAAAATGGGACTATAGACAACATGAAAAATGATATTAATAATTTTATTAATAATAGACAATGGTTAACAATACAAATAAGTGGCGATGATAATACTTTATCGCAAGACAATCGAAATAAATCTACTAATATAGATAATATTGGGTATGAAAATGGCACATGGTATTTGCAAAGACATATAGTTGATCACTATCCAAATTATAAAGTTGATCACTATCTACATTATAAACTTGTTAATGAAACAGATAATACAGCAAATTTTCAATATGAAAACGGACACAAAATATTGCTTGGAATGTGGAGTTCACACAACAAATATTTTAGAAAGTATAAAGTACTTCCAAATAAAGGAATTTATCTTATAGAAGATACGAACAACACGAATAACTTAAGAGCTTTGGCAACCCATTGTGATTCAGATGGATACGGCAGAATTTTGTTTATAGATCCCGTAAATGAGAAGCTGAAAGGTCACCTTGTTTGTGTCACGATTCCTGAGCTTATATAATAAAAAAATACCCACACAAAAAAATTATTTCATGTGGGTCAATTTTCTTTAATTATTTAGACGTCTGCGTTTGAAATATCGAGAGGTTTTTGTTCTCTTGTCCATCCACATTGACAGAGTCCCCCATTTTGAAGGGCATCCAAAACGCGGAGTACTTCGTCTGGATTTCTTCCAACAGATGAATCTGTGACCATTGAGAATCTTATGATTCCCTTGTCATCAACGATAAAAACTGCCCTCTTCGCGACGCCTGATTCTTCAAGAATTCCCAATTCTTGACATAATTCTTTTTTGATATCAGCAAGGAGTGGAAAATTTATATGATTTAATGGTTTATGATGTTTTCTCCATGCCCAATGCACGAATTCACTATCCGTACTACACCCTAAGACTTGCGTATTTCTTGCATCAAATTCTTTCTTTAGATTTGAGAAACCGACAATTTCCGTTGGGCATACAAATGTGAAATCTTTTGGATAGAAGAAAATAACCATCCATTTTCCTTTGTATGTTTCGTTGTCTATATGAGTGAAAGCATTGTTTATGTTCAGCTGTTCAAACGCAACATCAGAACTCGCAGTTAAATTGAATTTTGGAAATCTATCTCCAACTGTAAGCATGAGAATACCTCATCTAAAAAAGAAATTATCGAGATTTTAACACTTTCAAAACGATTATGATATAAAAAAGTATTATAAATCCCGAAAAATTTTATATAATATACTCTATGTCGAATCTCTGCGATTTGAAATTTATACTCGTCAATATTTCATACGACAAAACATTTGCGTCACATCCCATATGATTTATGGTATAGAAATCATCGAGAATGTGTGCTGTGTCATGGACATTTGTTATACTATCCGGGATATCCGTTATATCACAGACGAGAAGATCCATAGATATATTTCCTAAAATTTTAGCTTTATATTGGATTTTTCCGTCATAGAAAATAACGTACCCTCGATTCGAGAGACTTCTTTTTATTCCATCTGCATATCCAATCGATATAACGGCTATCTTCGTTTTTCTATCAGTTTTATACGTCGCTCCATAACCTATAGATACGTCCTCATCTAACTCATATTTCTGAAGTATTCGAGAGTTCAAAGATAAAACATTCTTTGGAACTATACTCGATTTTGAAGAAGATGAAATCGGATTTATTCCGTATAAGAACGCACCTATTCGGACGATATCATATAAATAATCATCCCCTATCAATGTTCCAGCAGACGCTGAAATTCCAGCTTTTATATCCTTTTTGTATGTCCTTATTTTTGATAAAATTCTATCAAAATTTTCCTTTTGGATTTTATTGAAAGGATTCTCAATTTCATCGGAACACGCAAGATGAGAAATGACATATCTCACATCTTCAGATTTGATATCATTTATTATTATATCAATATCATCCTCTCTTATTCCAAGCCTCGACAATCCTGTATCAACGTGGAGGACCATAGGAATATTATTCTTCTTTGCGTTATTAAATTCAGATACTGAATTGATGACAGGAATTATAGAATACGATTTTATATATTCTATATACGATCCATCAAATCCCTGAAGAAAATATATATTCGCATCGAGGGGAAGGACACATCTTATATTGATCGCTTCGCTCATATACGCAACAAAAAAATCTCGACATCCCGTCTCATACAACGAGACAGAAATTTTCTGTGCTCCAAGTCCATACGCATCATTCTTGACGACTGCAGCGCAAATCACTTTGCCCTCAATAAAATTAAGTATTTTTAAATAATTGTCCTTGACAGCTGCAATATTAATTATCGCTTTAGGACATATATTATTTTTTTTATTTACTATATCACATTTATTATTATGCGTGTATTCCAATTCCAAAGGCCTCCATAACAGATTCCTGTATACATTCAGACATAGTCGGATGAGGGAAGACACTCATGATCAATTCATCGGCTGTCAATTCTCCTGTGATCGCGACAGAAAATATTGGGAGTAATTCCGTGACTTCATGTCCGATCATATGAGCCCCTAAAATCTCCCTAGTTTTCGAATCAAAAATAACCTTAACAAACCCAAACGATTCTCCAACGGCCAAAGCTTTCCCATTTCCTCGAAAATATGATCGTCCGATTTTTATGTCGATCCCCTCATCACGAGCAGATTTTTCAGTCATCCCAATCGATGCAATCTGAGGATTTGAATACGTACACGCTGGAATCTTCTTCAAATCTATTGGATAAATATTCGAAAGTCCCGCGATCCTCTCCGCACATAAAATTCCTTCTTTCGAGGCCTTATGCGCGAGCCATGGAACATTGACGACATCTCCTATCGCGTATATCCCAGGAATTGAAGACTCTAAATAATCATCAACAATAATTGTCCCATTTTTATTTGTTTGTATTCCAATATTCTCTAAATTCAAGTCTTTAGTATTCGGAACGACTCCAATCGCAAGTATACAAACATCGAATATTTCTTTCTGTCCATTTATCTCAACCGAAAGTTTTCCATTGTCTTCAATGAAATTCGATGCAGACGTATTCGTTAGGATCTTCATACCCTGCGATTTAAAAGAATTTAGAGCAGCCTTCGAAATCTCTTCGTCTTCTTGAATAAGAATACGACCCTGTATTTCAACGATCGTTATATCTGATCCAAGAGTATTGTAGAAAGATGCAAACTCTATCCCTATCGCTCCAGATCCAACAATCAAAATCTTCTCGGGACGTCTATTCGAGAACATCGCTTCAGTTGATGTCCAAACGAGTCCCTTTTTTATGAGATCGTCTGAAATTCCAGGGAGAATCCTGGGTTTCGCGCCCGTCGCAATAACGATATTCTTCGCAGATACCTTCTCTCTATCATCTATAGAAAGAGTATTTTTATCGATGAATTTCGCAGTACCTTTTATCAATTTTATATTATTTTTCGATAAAAGTCCCAAAACTCCTTTATTTAATCCCGAGACGACATTCTTCGCACGCTCAACTATTTTCATGAAGTCTATCGATTCAACATTCGCGTTAATCCCAAATTCTGAAGACTTCTCAACGATATGCTTGACCTTCGCGGATTGAAGGAGGGCTTTCGTCGGAATACATCCCTTGTTCAAACATGTTCCTCCAACATTCTCCCTCTCGATTATCGCAACCTTCAATCCGAGTTGAGATGCACGTATTCCCGAGACGTATCCCCCAGGTCCCCCCCCTATAATAACAACATCAAAATCCATAAAAATTATCCTTTATATTTGTTGTATTCTCCATTGTTATACGAAACGATCTCTTCATCATCGTCGCCTTCTTCTCCAATCAAGTCTTCGTCATCAAATTCTTCGTCACAATCGTCATCATGACAGATATCATCGAATCGTCTCTCCACATTATTTCTATAGAAATCACCCGACGGATTTCCCCCGTTCCAATCGAAGACACTTATCGCTCCATGAGGAGAAAATGTTGATATCGCGTGTTTATAGAGAAGTTGAGTATAACCCTCCCGTTTTATAACAACAGAGCTTTGATCGAAACACGAAATAATCCCCGTTAGTTTCACACCATTCAACAAAAAAACAGTAACAGGAATCTTATTTTTACGCATATAATTCAAAAAAGCATCTTGTATATTGATCATTTTTTCAGACATTATAATTCTTCCATACATAACATATCATATACATCAGTTTGATCAAAATTCATAAATCATGCAAGGAAATAATTAAGAATGACGTATATTTTCTGATGAAAGTTTTTACTTATCAAAATACCATTTAAAACGTTTAAAAACGTCAACATAAAGATTTCGTTTGAAATGAACAGATAAACGAATAATATTCCCAACACTCATCCATCTCCACATATCAAATTCACTATGCTCAGAATATTTCAAATTGATATCAGAATCATCTCCCTTGAATTTCATGAGAAACCATTTTTGACGTTGGCCAACAAAAGCTCCGCCCTTCCGTCTGAGTCCGTGAGGAACAACATAATCAAGCCAATCTTCAGTCTCTCCTAAAACCTCTATATTATTCTCGTCGATTCCGAGTTCTTCCAAAAGCTCCCGTTTTGCGGCTTCAAGGGGATCTTCTCCCTCTTCTATTCCGCCTTGAGGCATCTGCCAAGGTTTTTTCAAAAACCACGAGACCATACGCGCGTTCACACCCGTCCTTTTTCCCGCGAAAACTCGTCCATCATTGTTGACAACGACCATCCCAACACCAAGTCTATACCCATTATTATCAGTCATATCATACACATCCATATTTTATGTTTTTATCATATATGTTATTTTTATCATTTATAGTATGGTATCACAAAATATGAATCATATCAAATTTCTATTGAATTCCAAAAATCTCACCTCACATTATTCATAAGTTCAGGAATCGTGATGAGAATCAATTCATTCGACTTGTCATTAGTCGTGTCAGCCATTTCCGTTGTGAACATTATCCTCCCATTTCCATCAGAATCAAATCCGTGTATCTTATTATTATTCCCGCCACCCGTATTGTAAATCTCTATCCAATTATTATAACTATTGACATCAATGGAAAGCACTGATGTGCGATTTGCAGAATTTGATCCAGATTTTACAGAATATTTACTAAAATTTTTATTATGATGATAACTACTCCAAATCACTCCATCTCTCGCATCTGAAATATATCTCCCTGAAGATAATCCGTCAAATCTATAATACCCGCCATTAGCAAATCCCCAAAAGTTATCTGCTACACGGAAATACGAATCACGCACATTCCCAGTTATTTTTGTTGGAAATGTTGATTCACTTCGCTTTATAACATCATGCATTTCTGATATAGTTTTATCATTAGGAATCCTATAATAATTGGTAGAATTGTTTATTATCGCACACCAAACATATTTTCCCTCATCTATTCCAAAAGAAACACATTTCCATTGTTTTCCATATGTCAGATTGTTCACTATGACGTGATATGTTTTTCCAGATACCTCAAACTTTTTATCGGACACATTGTCGATGAGAGTATTCAAATAATTT
>CAMYPB010000048.1 GCA_947285985.1 uncultured Holosporaceae bacterium | reverse complement strand
ATATAATGATATGAGAGCGATGATATCCTCGAGGTGGTCAGGTTGAAGTTTTTGAATAACATCCCTCATGCCTCCACTTTCAAGTTGGAATATCCCTATGACATCGACATTGCAGAGCAGTTCGAATGTTTTTTTATCTTCTATATCGATTTTATCAATATCGAGTTCTATATTATGGTATTTTTTTATGAGGTCACACGCCTGTTTTATGATGGTGAGTGTTTTGAGTCCCAGGAAGTCGAATTTGACAAGTCCTGCTTTCTCGACAAATTTCATATTAAATTGAGTTATTCCAATCGATGTTTCATCATCGGAATATAATGGAACGAGTTCGTCTATATCTCTATGACCTATAACAATCCCTGCAGCGTGAATTGATGCATGTCTATAGAGTCCCTCGAGTTCGAGGCCTGTTGTTATGAGGAAGTTCACAGATTCATCTTCCTTCATCATTTGTGAGAGCATAGGTTCGATTTCGAGGGCCTGTTCTAAATCGACGGGATGAGACGGGTTTTGAGGAATAAGTTTACAAATTTTGTCAACTTTTCCATAGGGCATTTGAATGACTCGTCCAACATCTCGTATGACGGCCCTTGCCTGAAGTTTTCCAAGGGCTATGATGTGAGCGACTTTTTCTGATCCATATTTCGATTTAACGTATTCTATTGTATTTTCTCTTTTTTCCTGACAGAAATCTATATCGAAATCCGGCATGGAGACGCGTTCTGGATTCAAAAATCTTTCAAAAATAAGATGGTATCTGATAGGATCGAGGTTCGTTATATTCAAAGACCATCCAACGATCGATCCCGCTCCAGATCCTCGTCCTGGTCCAACAGGAACATCATTCGATTTAGACCACCTAACAAAATCAGAGACTATCAAGAAATATCCGCAAAACCCCATATTTTTTATGACAGACATTTCATATTCTAGTCTATCAAAATATTCTTTCTCTATGTCTTTATAGTTTTTATTTTGATTTTCTCTATATTTTAAAACTTCTTCATCTATTCTTTTTTTTAGTCCTTTTCTTGCTTGAAAATCCAATATATTTTCTTCAGATTCCCTAGAATCATCCTCATATTTCGGGAGGAGGGGGGTGTGAGGTTCTGGCATATATGAACATCTCCTCGCAATAATATACGTATTTTCAACGGCTTCTATAATATCAGAGAAAAGTTCATACATTTCTTCCGTTGATTTCAAATAACTTTCTTCAGACGTGTGTCGTCTATTTTTTTCGTACGCATACGTTCTATCTCCAATACACATCAAAATATCTTGAGATACGTGCATTTTTCTATCAACGAAATAAACATCATTTGTCGCGACGAGAGGGATATTTTTATTCATCGCCTGTTCAATGAAGAAAGATTCCGTTTTTATTTCTTCATCAAGGAAGTGGCGAGAAATTTCTATATAGAATCTATCATTGAATATAGAATACATATCCTCTATAAAATTTATTGCTTTTTCTCGATGACCGTCTAGAAATAATTTCCCGGATGGTCCATTATATCCCCCGCTGAGCGCAATAATTCCATCGTTATGAGATATTAAATTCTGAAGGGTTATATATTTTATATCCTCTCCTTCTTTATATTCATTTTTAACATAAAAACAAGTCATCAATTTTAAAAGGTTTTTATATCCTCTTTCATTTTGAGCGATCAAAACTATAGGGGAGACGATGTCCATATATTTACATAATATTTGACATCCAACTATAGGTTGAATTCCTTTTTCAGAACATTTCATCGAGAACTCAAGGACTCCAAACATATTATTCGTGTCTGTTATTGCGATTGCAGGCATATTTTTTTCAATACATATACCCGGAATTTTTTCGACTTTCACAGCCCCCTCACAAAGAGAATAGGCTGTGTGAAGTCTTAGATGAATGAAGGGAGTCCTTGTTGATGACATTTTCACGACCAATAAATTTAAAATTTTAACTTTGTGCTCTCAAAACAGCACAACAATTTTTCGAGACGCTCTCTATTATCATATCAGATATAGATTTTATTTCGTCGTCAGTCAAAGTATTTTTTTGAGACTGCAATAAAACTTCAATAGCGATTGCTTTTTTATTATCTCCTATTTCTTTCGACTGGTATATATCGAAAACATTTATATCTTTTATTATGTCATTCTTCAACTTTAATATAGAATCAACTATCTGTTTTGAAGTTATATTGTTATCGACGATAAACGAAAAATCGCGGGTTATTGGTTGATATTGCGATATATTCAACACTCCCATCTTTTTATTATGAATTATATTTTCGAAATTGTCTATAAAAAATTCACAAGATATAACAGGTCCGTCTATATTCATATTCGATAATATTGATGGATGGATCTCTCCGAAATAACACAGAATCTCATTCTTTCTAAAGGTATACGACCCACTACGTCCCGGATGATAATATTTTTGTGATTTATTGGAAATACTATAATTTTTAACACACAATATATCTAAGATTTTTTCTATTTCAGATTTTATATCGAATATCGAGACATCCCTTTGATTTTCTCTCCAATTTCTTTCGTGATTTTTTTGGGAGATTGTGAAGGTTATTGTATTCCTCTCAACGATTTTATCATTAATTTTTTCAAAAGTTTTTCCTATTTCAAAGAATCTATTATTATACTGACTTTTATTTTGATTGTTTTTCAAGGCTTTGAGATGGGATGCGATGATCGATGGACGTAAGAGAGAGAATTCAGAATTGAGAGGATCCTTTATATATGTCAAATTTTCAGGATTAGAAAACAATTGTGCACTTGTTTCATCAATAAAAGAGAATGTTTTTATTTCATTATATCCATTGTTTATCAATAATTCCGATAATATTTCATCTGTATACTTTGAAATTATTGGATTTTTATTATCTAATTCGTTTTCTTTGATATTGTCGTATCCAAGGACTATCAGGATTTCCTCGATTATATCCTCCTCAATTGTGAGATCATGTCTATAAGATGGGGTTATGACCTCAATAATTTCTTCATTATGATCCTTAATATCCATACCAAGATTTTTAAGTATTGTTTTTGATTCATTCCATTCTTCATGAGAGAGCCTCGTTATATTTTTAAATTTTTCAAAATGCAAGACAATAAGATTCCTATTTTCTGGAAGATTTCCAGATCTGTTTATACAAGATATCTCACATTTTGGATAAATTGTTTTCAATAATGACGTTGCATACTGCATCGCAATATCAACGTTTTGAGGATCTATTCCCCTTTCATTTCTCGTTCTTGAGTCTGAGTTTATTCTAAGGATTTGTCCGGATAGACTAATTTGGATTTTATTAAAATACGCTGATTCTATAACAATTCCCTTAGAATTTTCTGAGAATGCGGAATTTTGACCTCCCATAATTCCCGCGATTGAGAGGGTTTCCTTTGAATTACAAACGATTATCGTATTTTCTGGTATACATGTTTTATTTTGGTCGAGTGTTTCAAGGATTTCATTTCCCGTCGCATTTTTGATGATTAGTTTGTCGTGATTTATTTTGTCGAGGTCGAAGATATGCATAGGTTGACCTATATCGAGACATATATAATTCGCGATATCAACGGGTGCGAAGATCAATTTTTGTCCGATTGCGTTCAGACGACGTGATATGAAATCCGGGGTCTTTCCTAAATTATCGACATTTTTTATTATACGGCAGCTGAAATATGGACAGTCGTCTGTTTGTCTATCTATTTCAATTTTTTCATTGATAGATTCTTCGAATTCTTCAATTTTCAAGGGTTTCAATTTTCCGCATCCAATTGAAACGAGGTTTCGTGCGATTCCTCGAACATTGAAGCAGTCCGAACGATTTGGAGTCAGGCTGACATCGAAGATTATATCATCGATTTTCAGGGCTTTTGAGAGGGGAGTTCCAGGATGATCATCGATATGCGAGAGATCGAGGATTCCATCGTGATCCATACTAAGACATAATTCCTCTCCGGAACATAACATTCCCTCACTTTCGATTCCTCGTATTTTTCCTTTTTTGAGGGCCGTTCCAAAACTTGGAATAATCGCGTTTTCAAGGGCGAGGGCAACCTTCATGTTTTCCCTCACATTTTTTGCACCACACACAATATTTAAAATTTTATTGTTTCCCGCATCAACCTGACACAAAGACAATTTGTCGGCGTTTGGATGTTTCTCTCGTTTTATGACGAGTCCAACAACGAAATTTTCGAATTTTTTGTTATTGTCGATGATTTCTTCAACCTCTATTCCAAGGCTCGTCAATTTTTCTGATATCTCGTCTACTGATAAATCTGTTTCAATATGATCTCTCAACCAATCAAGTGTGAATTTCATAAGTATTTTCAAATGTTAAAAAATTTGTTTATAAAAAGAATTCTATCAAAAAATCCGATATCTTTCATCAGAAGTCTGCACATCAATTTTTAAAAAAATGAAAATGTTTCACGTGAAACAATGTGTGAAATATCGTGAAAATCATGTTTCACGTGAAACAATGACTCGGACCAAAATTTTTGTGAAAAATATTTTTTGCAACTTTTTTGTGTATGAAATGTTATCGTGTTTTTTATCGCATATCTCCCAACTTTGAACAATCATAACAATTTTTCGCGTTAAAAATCTTTTGGTATATATTGAGACTACAGAGGACATTCTTAACGTATACCCTCGTTTCTTTGAAGGGGATGAGTTCTATTATATCGAGATTTGTGAGGCTCTTTAATTTTTTGTTTTGTTTTTGGAATTTATAAACGTTTCCCTCTCCCGCGTTATACGCTGCAATCGTATATACGAGATTATTATCGTATTTATCGTTTAGTCTATTCAATATATACGATCCTATTGTTATATTTTTCTCGATATTATAGAGGGGTTTATTTTTCAACTGTGGAATTTTCATATTTTTCAATTCATGTTCCGCGGTTTTGGGCATAATCTGCATCAATCCAACGGCCCCAACATGACTCTTCGCACGCGGATTGAAATTACTCTCTCGTGAGATTATTGAATGAACGAGGCTCAAAAAACACGGATCGTCATTTATATTCATGACATAATTTTTTTCATTTTCTCCCAATTGTTTTAAATTTTTTTTGTTATTTAAAAATTTTTGTTTTTTTGATTCTTCTTTCAAAATGAAAGAAATTTCCGCATTGCTTGACGCGAGATCCAAGAGGAGGAGTTCTTCATTTGGATCCTCTATATCGTCTATCAACTTCTTATAAAAACACATCAGATATTTTATACTATTTTCTATCTTATATTTTGATATTGTTTTTAAGACAATAACTAATTCTCTATTATAAAAATTTGTTTTAGAATCAATCGAAATATTTTGAGAATTCATTGCCTTTTCATAATATTCGTTATATACGAGCATCCTATTTTTCGAGAGATTCATGAGTCTTTCATATGCGAGCTGTCCATAAAATGTATTAAAATTTTCAGACGCTTTTTTATACCAATTAAACGATAATATAACGTCGTTATTCGCGAGACATACCTCCCCACACCAGAACGCATTTTTTCCCTTGTGTAATGAATCGAGAGAAGATTCAAACGCATTATTAAAATGTTGTATTGCTTTTTTATTATTTTTTAAAAGTCTATACTGTATGAATCCACACAACCATTCGATTTTAACATAATATTTTCGTTGCTCTGTTGTTGTCCTCGATAATTTGTGCATATTCAAAATGTTATACGCGATCAAAGGTTTTCCATTCCTCATCAATTCACACGCAACCTCTCGACGTATCATACAAAATCCAATGGGATTGACTTCCTCATTGTCGTTCGTCCTCGAAAGAATTTGTCCTGCAATATCGTATTTCTTTGAGGATATCAATTGATTCACCTTGTTATACCTATCGTTCACATCATATATATCAACATCTATCCCC
>CAMYPB010000047.1 GCA_947285985.1 uncultured Holosporaceae bacterium | reverse complement strand
ATGAAAAACCTTCCACATGGACATTCAATCTCTTAAAAAAATTTTTCATTATTTTGTGTATGAAAATGACGGGATGACATATATATGTGTTATAGTATAGCATATATCATATTTAAAAAGGAGAATAATTTATTATGAAAGACAATATAATGAATAGTCGAGTTTTGATCATCATACCTGCCCGTTTAAATTCTTCACGATTTCCAAGGAAGATTTTGACTCCCATAAATAACAGGCCCCTCATAATCAATACCTTGGAGAATGCGATGAAATCAGGGATAACAAAGGAATGTTATATTGCGTGTTGTTCGAAGGAAGTTAAGGATATTGTTGAGGATTATGGATATAACGCGATAATAACTGATCCAGAACTTCAATCCGGAACGGACCGTATTTTTGAGGCATCAAAATCTATAGATCGTCATTTAAATGATGATGATATAATAATCAATCTTCAAGGAGATATGCCCGTTTTTGATGAGAGTATACTCCATAAAATTGTTGATATCTTGGAAAAAGATCGATCAATCGATATGTCGACTCCCGTTTCCATCATAAAAGATATTTCGAAAATTAATGATAAAAATTGCGTTAAAGTTGTCTTTAATAATATGGAAAAAAATATTCCAGGAAAAGCATTGTATTTTTCGAGGGAATCTATTCCAAGTGGATCCGATATATTCTATAAACATATAGGGATATACGCGTATAGATATCACGCACTAAAGAGATTCGTCTCTCTTGAAAGATCGTATCTTGAAGAGACAGAAAAACTTGAACAACTTCGAGCCCTCCAAAATAATATAAATATCTTCGCTGTTCCTGTTGAATCATATTCTTTCAGCGTGGATGTTCGAGAGGATTTGAATCAAATTTTTGAATTTTTATCATCAAATAAATTATAATATATATATGGGGGATAATTTATGTTAACACATATTGAAGAATCTTTAGGGTATGAATTTAAGGATAAAAATATATTAAAACAGGCACTAACTCATTCGAGTTTGAGGAGGAAGAAATCCGAATTTGAGAGACTCGAATTTTTAGGGGATAGAGTTTTAGGACTCATTATGTCTGAATTTATATATAAAAATTTTAGGGATGAAAATGAGGGATGTCTCGCGAAGAGACTCGCGTCATTAGTATGTGCAAATACATGTGCGTCGATTGCAAGAAAAATTAAGTTATATGCAAATATTCACACGGCCTATAATCCAGATTTATATAATAATGACTCCGTTATGGCGGACGCTATGGAATCGTTGATAGGGGCCATCTTTTTGGATAGTGATTTTCAAAATGTGAGAGATATTATATTAAATTTATGGAATGATTTATTATACGAACTTGAAGAAAATATTGTTGATCCTAAAACGAGACTTCAGGAAATAACACAGTCGATTGATGGATCGATTCCGGAATATAAAATTTTATCGAAGACAGGACCTGATCATGATCCAACCTTCGAAATCGAAGTTTCAGCCGTTGGAAAATCTTTCATTGAAAAAGGACGATCTAAAAAAATTGCGGAGACTTTGTGTGCGGAACAATTTTTGAAGTATTTCAAAGAAAATGAAAAAACACATTAAATTATTTATATAATAATATTGAATTTTACATATATAGTATAACTTAGTGCGTTTTTATCGTTGACCAAATTGTTTATTTTTATCATAATTTTATGAGAGATATTTATATATTAGGAGAAAAAAATGATTGAAATAAAAAATGAGAATGAATTGAAAGATGAAATATCGTCTTTTTCTGAGGGTATTGTTTTAGTTGATTTTTGGGCACCGTGGTGTGGACCATGTCGTATGTTATCGTCCGTTCTCTCGGGTATTGATGGAACTATCGATAATTTGAAGATAATTAAAATAAATGTTGATGAAGCTCAAGATCTCGCATCAAAATACGATATTCAGAGTGTTCCAACGATCTTCCTCATGAAAAATAATGAGATTGTCGATAGACAGTCTGGATTTATGTCGAAGAGTGCGTTGTCAGACTGGATATCAAGAAACATCTAATATTTAATATAATTCTTTAAAAAGTGTGTTATCATAATCTTATATTTTCTTTAAATTTTTAGATAACACACTTATGCCAACAATCTTACAAGATAAAAACAGTTTTAATATAAATGATTATATTGGGAAAAAACGTATTTTATGTATTGATTATGGAGATAAGAGAATAGGACTCGCGATATCCGATATAAATTGGATAATCTCTTCTCCCCTCTCAATTCTAGAAAACAATAATAATATTTATTTAAAATTGCAGACAATCATAGATGAACAAAGTGTTGGATTTATATTGATGGGAGCTCCTCTCAATATAAAAGGAAACGCAGAAGGAGAACAGATCAAAAAAGTCAAAGAATTCACAGATAAATTGTTGTGTGAAATAAAGGGTGATATAAATATATTATTTTGGGATGAAAGAATGAGTACAAACGGAGCAATGCGTTATATTCATTCAGAGGATGTGAAGAATAAAAAGAAGAAACAAATAGTTGATAAAGTCGCAGCAAGTTTTATATTGGAAGGATTTTTATCGATGATAAGAAATAATATAACAATATGAATAATGATTCATACTGTTATATAAAAAGAGAGATAAATTTATCTCTCTTTGTTGGAATCGTCAGAATTATTCTCATTATATTCTGATTTCCATTCGCGAACGAGTCCTCCTGTTCCTGCAGGCATCAAACGTCCGACTATGACATTTTCTTTCAATCCTGACAATGTATCGACACGTCCATAAATCGCAGCCTCTGTTAAAACACGAGTTGTCTCCTGGAAAGAAGCGGCCGAAATAAACGATTTCGTGTGAAGAGATGCGCGAGTTATACCCTGAAGAATTGGGAATGTGACAACTGGACGTTTTCCAGACCTCAACAACTCAGCATTGACCGTCGTCAAATCTTCTCGATCGATTTCATCTCCCACGATATACGTTGAATCACCCTGATCTTTGACTTCACACTTTTGAAGCATCTGTCTTACGATAATCTCGATATGTTTGTCATTGATTGGAACACCTTGAAGTCTATAGACTTGTTGAACTTCGTTTATCAAGTAGCTCGCCATAACTTCGATTCCAAGGATCCTTAAAACATCCTGCAGGACGATATTTCCATCGACAATGAGGTCTCCCTTTTTGACATAGTCCCCCTCATGGACGACTATATATCTTCCCTTTGGAACGAGATATTCAACAGGTTTATCGATACTATCATTTTCTGGAACAACAATGATCTTACGTTTTGTTTTGTGATCTTTTCCAAATTCAATACGTCCATCAATATCAGATATAACAGCTGGATCTTTTGGAAGTCTAGCTTCGAACAACTCAGAAATCCTTGGAAGACCTCCCGTGATATCTCGAGTTTTCACGACATCCTTTGGAATACGAGCGATAATATCTCCTGCCAAAACCTTCGCGGAATTATCAACATTTATAACTGTATCAATTGAAAGGAAATAACGAGCTTCCGTCTTATTTGATAACATGACAGGATTTCCATCCTTATCACGAATACTTATCATCGGACGTAATTCTGAAGACCCAGAAGATTGTTTCCAGTCAACAACGAGTCTCGTTGATATACCTGTTGTCTCGTCAACAACCTCACGTAATGATTGTCCATCGATAAGATCGACATAATTAACATACCCCTCACTTTCGCAAACGACCGGAATTGTATAAGGATCCCATTCAACGAGAACTTGTCCTGTTTTAACAGAATCTCCTGCTTGAACTTTCAATTTCGAACCATATGGAACCTTGTATGACATACGTTCTCTTCCATTTGAATCAACAAGTGCTATCTCACTTTTTCTCGATAAAACTATGTTATCGCCCGCACTATTTATAGACGCAACCATATTTTTGAATAAAATTTGTGCGTCCATAGATGATTCAATACTAGATTGCTCTGCACTATTTTGCGCAGCTCCTCCTATATGGAATGTTCTCATCGTCAACTGAGTTCCAGGTTCTCCAATAGATTGGGCCGCAATGACTCCAACAGCTTCTCCTTTCCCAACAATCGTTCCTCTTGACAAATCCCTTCCATAACATTTTGTACAAATTCCTCGTTTACATTCACATGTAACCGCGGATCTTATATAAACCTCATCTATTCCAGCTGCGACTATATCTTTCACCTTATATTCATCTATATATCCTCCTGCTGGAACTATAATAGAGCCATTATTTGGATTTACGACTTCACGTGCAGCAAAACGTCCAAGAATTCTATCCGCGAGAGAAACAACAATATTCGATCCATCATATATAGGTTTGACTAGTAGTCCCTTCTTTGTTCCACAATCTTCCTCCGTCACAACACAATCGTTTGCAACATCAACGAGTCTTCTTGTTAAATACCCTGAGTTCGCAGTTTTTAACGCTGTATCAGTCAAACCTTTACGACTTCCGTGTGTTGACAAGAAATATTCCAAGACATTCAGTCCTTCCTTGAAATTTGATACGATAGGAGTTTCAATAATTTCTCCCGTAGGTTTCGCCATCAAACCTCTCATTCCAGCAGATTGTTTCAACTGAGCCATAGATCCACGCGCCTTAGAATGGAACATCATATACGCGGAATTTGGTTGTTCTTGAGGTTTTGTGTATGACATGCTCCTAGATAATGCTTCCGCAACCTTATCTCCACAACGATCCCACGCATCGACAACTTTGTTATATTTTTCTCCCTGTGTAATCAAACCATCAAGATACTGTTGCTCATACTCTGCGACAATACGCTCCGTCTCTTCAACGAGTTTCTTTTTTTCAGGAGGAATAACAAGATCATCTTTTCCATATGAAATTCCAGCCTTCGTCATGTGCGTGAATCCAACACCCATTAAGTGGTCAACAAATATAGCTGTTGCTTTTTGGCCACAATGAAAATAAACCATATCAACAAGATTACTTATATCTGAAGATGTCAACGTTTTATTTATTAGATCGAACGATAATTCATGATGTTTAGGAATATATTGGTAAAATAATATACGTCCTGGAGTTGTTTCGACCATCTTCATTTCGAATGAACCATCATTTTTATAATATGGAACCCTAGCACGAACTTTTGTATGATATGTCAATTCCTTATTTTCGAGAGCATACATTATTTCTGTCAGTCCTTCCAAAAGTCGTCCTTCACCTTTTAGTCCATCAATACCAAGAGTCAAATAATATACTCCTAAGACTATATCTTTTGATGGGACAACGATAGGTTTTCCGCTTGACGGGCTCAAAATATTGTTTGTTGACATCATCAAAATTCTTGCTTCAAGTTGAGCTTCTATAGACAATGGGACATGAACAGCCATCTGGTCTCCGTCGAAGTCCGCGTTAAAAGCAGTACAAACAAGAGGGTGCAACTGAATAGCTTTTCCCTCGATCAAAACAGGTTCAAAGGCTTGTATACTGAGTCGATGAAGAGTTGGAGCACGGTTTAACAACACAGGATGTTCTCTTATAACCTCTTCTAAAACATCCCAAACCTCAGGTCTGTCTCTCTCAACCATGCGTTTTGCTGCCTTTAAAGTACTAGCCATTCCGTATTTTTCAAGTTTGGAATAAACAAAAGGCCTAAATAACTCTAAAGCCATTCTTTTTGGAAGCCCACATTGATGAAGTTTCAATTCAGGACCAACAACAATAACAGATCTTCCAGAATAATCAACACGTTTTCCAAGCAAATTTTGACGGAAACGTCCCTGTTTTCCTTTTAACATATCGGCCAAAGATTTGAGTGGACGTTTATTTGCACCAACAATCGCCTTAGCTCCTCGACGTTTATTATCAAACAAAGAATCAACAGATTCTTGAAGCATCCTCTTTTCATTTCGAATAATAATATCAGGAGCATGCAACTCAATAAGTCTCTTGAGTCGATTATTCCTATTTATAACACGTCTATATAAATCATTCAAATCACTTGTCGCAAATCTTCCGCCTTCAAGAGGAACAAGAGGGCGAAGTTCAGGAGGAATAACAGGGAGAACAGTCAATACAAGATTTTCCGGCTTAACACCCGTTTCGATAAATGCTTCTAAAATCTTTAGACGTTTCACGATCTTTTTC
>CAMYPB010000046.1 GCA_947285985.1 uncultured Holosporaceae bacterium | reverse complement strand
GGTAAGAACTTCACAACGATAGACATAGATCCTCCAACATCTTCCATAAATTTCCCTTGCGTCGAATATTTCGCAAATAAAAATGCGCCCTGAGCCCGACTATACGACCCTATATCAACAATCTGATTTAAAACATTTTTCCCTGGAATCATATCGTATTTATGAATCTCAAGGGAATCCTTATATTCCTTCTCAAGATTGTTGATAGAAGAGAAATAAGTCTGCGCATCCATAGATGCGATCCTATCCCTCAAATCCTTGGAATATGGAACAACTATATGACACGCAAATGCCCTACTTTTATTCGCATTCGGATCAACTTGAAAATCAACTTTCTTAAGCCAAACTCTTGTATTAAAAAAATTGCTCTCACATCCCGAAAGACAAATAAAAGAAATCAACGCAAAGAATAACTTTTTATATCGACAAAACATAATTATGCAGCTGGAATAATGCGACTTCTCCCTCTATCTGAATTAACTCCTTTTTCAGCCTTAATAATTTGTACTCTCTGTCCGACGGAAATCTTTGGTTCAACTCCTTGAGCTATGGCAATCGTCGACCCATTGTCAAGGCGTACTGTATATTCAAAACCATCTTTATCTCTATTTTGAATCAAATTTCCAATCGCTCCTCCAATGATTCCCCCTCCAACTGAACTCGCTATTTTTCCATGTCCTTTTCCAAAGGCCGATCCCAAGAGTGCGCCTCCTGCTGCTCCTGCGACCATTCCCCCACTTCCCTTGTCTTCTCCCGATAGTTTTATTTTGATACTCCGCATTGAAACAACCTGTCCAAATTGAACTTTGTTGACCTGCCCCATCCCAACGCTACCATATTTGTTTCCAGAAAAATCATTCGCACATCCAGACAACAGAATCGCGATGGCAATCGTCGATAAAATTCCACTTCTCTTTAAATTTATCATTTTTCAAATACCTGTCTAAAAATTAACAATAATATATTATATACAATAACACACTTTCACAAGAAATTTGACATTTCGTACACAAAAAAATCATAAAAATTAAAAATGCAAAGTTTTATTAAAAATGTTCGTTTTGATACTATCAAATATGTTGAGGTATGGTTATATACAATCAATTTATTTCATATTTCATAAAACATTTCACAAAGTATGATATTTGATGTAGGATGTCGATTGTATATAGTGTTTCAAAAACAAAAAATTTATGATATTTTCAAAGCTTTTCAATAATAATAATGACAAAAAAAATAACCTCAATATATTTTGGATTTGTTGGATGTTTTTTTGTTGGGGTGTTGCATCATCTATGGTTTTCACACTCCTCCCTGTTTTTATCGTTGATTCTCTGGGAGGAAGTATGAAATCATTCGGATTTCTTGAAGGGGGTGTCATTTTCATATCTTTCTTTGCAAAATTATTCGCGGGAATAATAATCGATATTTTCAAGCGTAAAAAACCTATGTTATTGTGTGGAACGATTATGACGATCTTGAGTAAACTTTCGATCGCATGTGCGTTTAATGTCGTTTTCGTTTTCATTGCGAAGGCTTTCGATCGTTTCGCAAAGGGACTCCGAACTGCCCCATCAGACGCGATGATCGCGGATCTCTCATCGAAATATGGATTCGCATACTCCTTGAAATATATGATGAATGTTTTCGGATCACTCTCAGGATCGATCATAACATCTGCAATAATTTTTATAATTGGGAAAAATTTTAGACTAATATTCGCAATCGCAACAATCCCAACACTCATAGCATTTTATATATTAACACATAAAATTAATTATGAAAATCAATTGGATACTATTAAAAAACATAAAAAATACGACATAAAATCTATAGGATCCCTTTCCAAAGAGTATTGGCATTATATAATCATCATTGCGATCCTTATGTTTGCGAGATTTAGCGAGGGATTCTTGACACTCAGAGCAAAAGAAATACTCCCAGATTCTATCGCGAGTTTTCCGTTGTTTATGGGACTCTATGAGATATGTGTCGTCTTTGTTTCCATACCTGTTGGGAAATTATCCGATAAAATAGATAAAAAATTAATATTATTCTATGGGATATTATTACTTTGTATTACTGACATTATTTCATTATTTGCTAATAATATTTATATGATAATTGCTGTATATTTAGGAGCTGGAATTCATATGGGTGCGACACACGGAATTTTATCGTCCGTCATCGCGCAAACAACCAACAAATCGATCGTTGGAACGGCTTTCTCAATATATTACGCGATTGATGGATTATGCCTACTCTTGAGTAATTCTATCGCGGGAAGTCTGTGTAATATCGTTCAATCATTTGGATTACAATCATCAACGGGTCCATTTATCCAGGGAATTATCGCAACTTCTATAGCGTGCATCTATATCTCAACTCTCATAATAAAAGATAAGAAAAAAGCAAGAGGAGATTAGTTTAAACTCCTCTTATTACTACTAAATAAATTGTATACTATGAGTAATATTGTTCCACACGAAATAAAACTATCTGCTATATTGAAGGCTGGCCAATGCCAATCCTGATAATAAACATCAATAAAATCAACGACAGCCCCATGAATAAATCTATCTATTAGATTTCCTATCGCTCCTCCAATAATCATCGAACAATATATCTTCTCAGATATACTCCTCAAATAAAAAAACATATACCCTAAAAATATAATGCATCCAATAGATAGGATTATAATAAAATAAAATCCAAATTCAGAATTCGGAGACAACAATCCAAAACTCGTCCCAAAATTAAAGGTCAGGACAATATTTAAATATTTAAATATTGGAACAATATGAGTTTCTGGAATAAAGGCCATTATACTCATTTTTGTCGCCTGATCAAATATAATAACAAAAATACATATCAATACACAAAGTATATTTATTTTTTCATATATTTTTTGTCTCATAAAAATTCTCAGTTATTAGATAATGTGTTTATGATTTTATCAGCTGTCAACAAAGAATCCAAGACTATATAATCCTTATTCTTCGATGAAGGATAATAAACATAGAAAGGAACGGAAACACTCCCATGTGTCTCCAATAACTTTGACATCTCATCATTATGATTCGTCCAATCGAGTTTCACACAATAGACATTTTTCTTCTTCAAAATCTCGATGACTTGTTTATTATTGAAGACAGACTCGTTCATCTGACATGTCAAACACCACGATGCTGTGAAATTCAAGAATATAGGAATCCCTTTACCTTTAAGTTCCATCAATTTTTCGTATGATATAGAAGAATGCCATTCAATTCTATCTCCTCTATCTTCTATATTATTGTGTATATTATGATCATCAATATAAAATGCTATACAATAACATACCGATATTATAAATATATACAAAAAATATACACTAAATCTTCGAATTATTTTAGAATTCACATTATTTTTTATAATCTCTATTATATAAAATATCATTGAAATAAAAATCAATCCAATCAGCAAATAAGAAATGAAAAAATCTTTTTTCATTGACAGAATATATATGGGCCACACACACGAGATCAACATCAAGAATCCCATTATTTTTTTTATAATGTTCATCCATTCTCCAGGACGTGGCATAAACCGTCTAAATCCCGGGAAAAATGATACAATAAAAATTGGAAATGCAACACCAAGCCCTAAAATAATAAACACAATTTCTGAAAAAATAGGCCTATTGAAAATCAAGGCAGATGAAATCGCAATTCCAATAAATGGACCAACACACGTTGCAGATGCAAAAGCCCCAAGAATTCCATTATATAAAGATTTTAAATCTTCATTATAAAAAAATACTCGTCGTCGACTATTTGATGTTATACTTCCATCTCTAAACGAAAATACTTCAAAAAAATATAATGCAGAAATCAAGAATACGAGCAATAATAATACAACAAAATACGTATTCTGCATATAGAAACCCCATCCGATATTATTCCCTAAATATCTAAATAATATCAATGAATTTCCGATCAATAAAAATGAAAGAATCACGCCACCTGTATAGTATAACGCATGACGTTGTAACTCACGATTATCCTTCGTATTTATTAGGGAAAATATCTTCAAGGATAATACAGGAAAAACACAAGGCATGAGATTTAAAATTATCCCACCTATGAACGTCATAAAAATAATATATAACAAATTTATATCATCTTTATGGAAAATCCCATCTATCTCATCACTCTTCAAAGTTGGATTTTTATTGAAATCTAGAGATCCTTCCAAGATCATGGGAACACACGAATTTCCACATAAAACATAAGACAAACTATAATTGATTGGTATATTTACATTGTCTATAAAGACTTCATAATACACGGAAAAAGATTTGTCATATCCTTGATAATTTGTAGATTTATCTAAAATTTTAGAAGAAGGCCACACAACCCTCTTTATATTCGCATTTTCAAATTTTAATCTAGGAGATACAGACCCTCCCCTCCCCTCGGGAGATGACATATGTTCGCCATCCTTCAAAGAAAAATCCAACGCGACATAAAAAACGTCGTTGTCAATTTTCGAAACCCTAAATGAAACCCCTGCATAGGATATAGAACACAGTATTAAACAAATAAATAGATAAAAAAATTTCCTAATGCATATCTTGAGCTTCATCTAAAAAACCAACAGGACGCTCCGGATAAGATTCCCTTCCGCAAGAACACAAAAACAACGCGACGAGAATCAAAATAACATGGTGGGCGATGACGGATTTGAACCGCCGACCCCCTCGGTGTAAACGAGATGCTCTACCCCTGAGCCAATCGCCCGAAACTATCATAATTAACATTATATTATTTTTTCAAAGAATTTGCAATAGAATCTTTCAATTGTTTCCCAGGTTTAAATTTTGGAACGAATTTTGCGGGAATTATTATAGACTCTCCTGTCTTTGGATTTCGGCCTTCAGTTTGTGATCTTTTTGCAACAGAAAACGTTCCAAATCCAACGAGTCTGATATCCTCTCCCTTCACAAGTTCCTTCTCAACAACGCTCATAAACGCGTCTAACGCTTTTTCAGCATCAATCTTCTTCAAACCCGAAATCTCAGATATATCAGAAATTAACTCCATCTTATTCATAACAATAAAATCCCTAAATAAAAATCAACATATCGATAGGTTATATATAGAGGACTCTATCGTCAATATATTTCACTACGAAAAAATCTAATATATTCAATTGTTGAGAACTGTTTGTGTATTTTATGTAACATAAATATACCAAAAAAATACACCATTAAAAATATATAATGGTGTATCCAAAAAGAAATATATCAAACAAATATTATTTTGTTTCTTCTTTTTTCTCTTCTTTAGAAGCAACAACTTCCTTTGTTGTTTCTTTGTTTTCTTTGACTTCTTCAGTCTTCACTTCTTCTTTCTTCTCTTCTGTTTTGACATTGTTGTCCTTGTTGTCTTCTTTTGTAGCGACATTTTCTGTTTGTGCGGAAGGAGCAACATTGTTCAAATCATCTGAGAACTTATTTCCATGATTTTTCTTGCTGCTGTGCTTTCTAACATGTTTCTTTGCTTTTCTAACATGCTTTTTCTTGGCAGGTGCAACATCGTTCTTCGCAGGCTCAATTTTGTTTTCTTCAGAAGTTTTATTTTCTTCTGTTGTTGTCTTGTTTTCGACGACTTTCTCATCGGAAACTTTGTTTTCTTCAGCAGGTTTCACATCAGAATTCTTTTCTGTCGTTTGATTGTCTGCAATGACAGGAGCCTTGTCTTCCGTTGTCTTCTCGTTTGATGTCTCACCTGAGAAAGCTGAAAAACTCACAGATGCCAACATAAGAGTGAATAAACTAAACTTGTTCATTTTTTTCTCCTTATAAATAAAAAATTCTGTCTCCCAAAAATATAAACTATAAAAAATATCTAAGAGACACCACACTTTTCTTCTTATATGATACTACACATTAATTCTTCACAAAAGCATAAAATATTCAGAAAATCGCAACATCAACTTGGATATGTTGTAAAAACGATACCATATCCAAAATCCATCACTTTATTCCCAGAAAAACAATATTTTTATGACATAAAATCAAAAAATATGTTGACTAAATCCTAAAAATAAAACATAATATCCTTATATGTGGCGGGTGTAGCTCAGCTGGTTAGAGCGCAAGATTGTGGCTCTTGAGGTCGTCGGTTCGAAACCGATCACTCGCCCCATAGAATTTTGCCGATTTAGCTCAGTTGGTAGAGCAACTGATTTGTAATCAGTAGGTCGGGGGTTCAAGTCCCTCAATCGGCACCATATTTCTTTTATGATATCACATTATTTTTTATTTGTCAATAGTGTTTTTATTATAATTTTTTGTTATATTCATTTTGAATAATAAATTGACTTGATCTCGCATCGAAATTATGATATGATTATCTCATATTCGATTGAGTATGATGAAGATGGCCGAGTGGCAGAATGGTTATGCAGAGGACTGCAA
>CAMYPB010000045.1 GCA_947285985.1 uncultured Holosporaceae bacterium | reverse complement strand
CCATAAAAAACAAAAAACCCGGGTACTCAAAAAAGAATACCTGGGTTTTTTTTATATATTAATTTGCAGATGACAAGAGGTCAACGATTTTTTGATGATCGTTCATTTGTGCGAGCATGAGGGGGGTTTGTCCATCATTATTTTTCAAATTTGTGTAGGCTCCATTTTGTAGGAGAAGACGAACATGATTATATGCTCCGATCATACAGGCCAAATGCAAAGGAGTGTTTCCCTGATAATCTTGAAGATTCATATCAGCTCCATTCTTCAAGAGGAGTTCTAGTCCGTATAACGCATGGCCGCATGCATCTCGAACACAACATGCATGATGCATGAGAGTCTGTCCGATCATGTCTCGTTGATTAATATTTGGAACATCCTCAATGAACATTCTTATATCTTCTTTTTTAGTTTTTGCATTCATATCATAATCAAAGAACACGCTATATCTTGGATTATTATTATTGATGAACGCTCTCCAATATTTCACTTGTTTTGAGATTCTATACTGCAATATATCGAATTTTCTATCGATAGATCCTTTGCTCATTTCATTGATTATATCGACATTACATGAGAATTTTGAAAGGAATACAGCAACCTCAAACAAGACATCATCCGGGAGTTCCCTCAACTCATTATTCTTATACTTTAATAATGCAAATAATGCAATTTTCGATTCGATACTAAGATTGAAAGAATTATCCCCATTTTCTTTGGATCTACGCAAGACTGCAGATCTTATAGCATCATCAAGTTGTCCTAGATCTCTCATACGACTTATTATGAGAGCAACGAGTCCCCTTCTATTAAATTGTATATTGTCGTGGTATATAGCGATATCAAGTGGAGATTCATCATATTCGTTCCTGAAATTAAGAGACACTTTATCGTTTAATGATATGATCATATATGCTCTATCAGCATCTCCTTCCTTCAAAGCTTTCGTTAGGGGAGTCTCCCCATTTCGACCAATAAAATTTGGATCTTCCCATTCTTCTGTCGCTCTGTTATAGAAGGCATCCGATATATGACCATCATCATGTGCCATAATCTCAGCATTTCCAATGAAAATTCCCGATAATATACTAAAAAGTATTATATTCTTCTTATTCATATAAATTTTCTCCTCCCAATTTATCACTATATTTTTCAAAAAGTATAGAGCACAAACAATCTCTCTACTATAAATATTATACGCACATAAATATTAAAGAATTGTTAATAAAAATAAAGTAGATAGATATGCTCAAAATAATTTAGGAATGATCTCTTGCTTTTTAATCTCAAAAATGCGATAAATTCATTTAGTGTGATGAAAAGTTTATAATAGAAACGAAAAGGTTATGCAATTATTGATTTTGAAGGAAGAGCTCGAGCATGAGTCTCGTGTTTCCATAACTCCAGATATCTGCAAGAAGCTTGTTGATTTAGGTCATGAAGTTTTCGTTGATGAGGATGCGGGAAAGAAGGCCGGGTTTTTGAATGAGATGTATGAATCTGTTGGGGGATATGTCATCAATGCGAAGAATGTTGAGGAATGTGATGTTGTTTTTTCCATCAATCCCCTTCTCAACAAGACCGCTCGAAGATTGAAGAACGCGATTTTGATAGGTATTCAAAAGCCTCATATAAATAGGGATAATCTCAGATTATTCGAGGAGAATGCTATAACATCCTTCGCCCTCGACCTCATTCCAAGAACAACGAGGGCGCAGTATATGGACGTTTTGAGTTCGCAGAGTAGTCTTGCGGGGTATAAGGCTGTTATTGAGGCATCTCATATGTTGAATAGGGCCCTCCCCCTCATGATGACGACTGCCGGAACGATTCCTGCTGCGAAAGTTTTAATCGTTGGAGCGGGAGTCGCAGGACTTCAAGCAATCGCAACTGCAAGGCGCCTCGGAGCGATTGTTCAGGCCTTCGATGTCAGATCATCCGCGAAGGAACAGGTTGAAAGTTTAGGTGCGAAATTCGTTGATGTTGATTTTGTTGATGAATCTGAAAAACAGGATGGAGTATACGCGAAAGAAACGAGTGAGGCCTACAAAAAAGCTCAGGAAGAAAAATTGAGGAGTGTTATTCCAAGTCAGGACATTATCATAACGACCGCTCAGATTCCATTCAAGAATGCTCCGGTTATCATAAAATCCGATATGGTTGATACAATGAAACATGGATCGATTATTATAGATCTCGCATCTGAAACGGGGGGAAATTGCGAATTAACGCAGCATGGAAAAACAATTGAGCATAATGGAGTCAAAATCGTTGGTTTTGAGAATATCTTGAGTCTCATACCTTATGACGCGAGCAGGATGTATGCCAAGAATATGTTCGCATTTTTCGAGTTATTATCGAGGAATCTTGAGGAGGTTGGGGATGTTGAGCTCATAGAAGACGAGATCATAAAGTCCACCCTCCTAACAGCCAATGAAAAAATAATTAATCCAAGATTTCAAATAGAAGAAGGAGAATAAAAATGCCATTTATATTTAGTTTAACTGTTTTTATACTCGCCTGTTTTGTTGGATATTATGTTGTTTTGAAGGTCACACCCGCTCTTCATTCTCCTCTCATGTCCGTCACAAACGCGATTTCGAGTGTTATTATTATTGGGGGGATTTTAGCGTGTGGAATAGAGAATTCTTCTCTCGATATCAATATTTCGTCGATCTTTGGGTTTTTCGCCGTTCTCTTGGCGTCTATCAATATAGTCGGCGGATTCTATCTAACTCATAGAATGCTTTCTATGTTCTCTTCCAAAAAGAAATAAATTTTTTATGGAGATAAATACAAATGTCTATAGAAACATCAATGTTTTTTTATTTGATCTCGTCGATATTGTTTATATTGTCGCTTAGAGGTCTCTCATCCGCTTCAACCTCGCAAAAGGGAAATATTTTTGGAATCCTTGGGATGTCTATCGCAGTTCTCACAACTATTTTCCTCCCAAATATTATGACTTATAAATTCATAATACTTGCGATTATTATAGGGGGAGGAATTGGGTATATCATTGCGAAGAAGATTAGTATGACATCTCTTCCTCAACTTGTCGCTGCGTTTCATAGTCTCGTTGGACTTTCCGCGGTTTTCGTTGCGTTTTCCGCGTATTACAATCCAAATGCGTTCGGTATAGAGAATATAATTCCTTTCGGAAGTCTCATAGAAATGTCCCTTGGATCTGCGATAGGAGCCATAACTTTCACAGGGTCTCTCATCGCTTTCATGAAGCTTCAAGGAATTTTAAAGGGAAAACCCCTCTCATTCAAAGGACAACATAAATTGAATCTTCTTCTTGGAATATCCATACTTTCAGTTATTGGATATTTCGTTTATGAACCATCCTCTATACTCTTTGTTATCATCACTTTTATATCATTAATACTTGGATTATTGTTGATTCTTCCAATTGGAGGGGCCGATATGCCCGTTATTGTCTCGATGTTGAACTCATACTCAGGATGGGCAGCATCTGGAATAGGACTCACCCTCCAAAATAATCTCCTCATCATAACGGGGGCTCTCGTTGGAACGTCTGGGGCGATATTGAGTCATATCATGTGTAAGGGTATGAATCGCTCCCTTTTCAACGTTATTTTAGGGGGGGTTAATTCTGAGACGTCTTCATCCTCATCAAATAACAATCAAAATTCTCAAAATCACGCGAATGTCAAATTGTGTAGTCCGGAGGACGCATCTTTCATAATGAAAAATGCGAGTTCCTTGATCGTTGTTCCAGGGTATGGAATGGCCGTTGCTCAGGCCCAACACGCAATAAAAGAAATCGCAGATATCTTGAAAAATGAAGGGATAACCGTTCGATATGCAATCCATCCTGTCGCTGGACGTATGCCAGGACATATGAACGTTTTGTTAGCAGAGGCCAATATCCCATACGACGATGTCCTCGAAATAGACGAAATCAATCACGATTTCTCAAATACGGATGTCGTCCTCGTGATCGGAGCAAATGACATAACAAACCCGTCTGCAAAGAATGATCCATCATCCCCAATATACGGTATGCCCGTTTTAGACGTTGAAAAAGCACGGACCATATTATTCGTGAAAAGATCATTGGCATCGGGATACGCAGGTATCGATAATCCCCTCTTCTATCAGAGCAATACAATGATGATCCTAGGAGATGCTAAAAAAGTCTCTGAAAATATATTGAAATGCTTGAAAGAAAATAACTAATAAATAATAAATCACCACTTCTTATATATTCAAAAGAGTGGTGTTTTTTTATCTAAAATTTCCATAAAATTGTCTTGATTGCTCATATATTGAAATTATCTTACAATATATTATGTGGGGAGTTTTTTATTTATGTGTTTTATGAAAATCAAGAGTTTATTATGTGTGGGAGTTATCAGTCTTTTGAATATCGGGTATTCTTATGATCCTATCATGATATTCCCTGTTGTTCGGGGTCGATATGTTGATATGTTTGCACTCGATAGGGATGGAGAAATCGTTGCGATGGCCCCATGTGGAATTGATTGGGTTCCAGATTATGGAGTTCCAACAGTCAATGTAGAATATTCCGAAAAATTTAGTAGGCTCATAAAAAGAGTGAATATTGTCAATCGTATTGTGAAAAATGGTTATGATGGAAATCTTCCCGTCGTAGTTTTCAATGATGTAGATAATAATAAATATCATATATTGTTTTGGAATTATCAAACGAGATCATATTCTGTTTCACCATGTAAAATTGATGATGCGCCAGGTTGTGAGAGGTTTGATATTTGGGATATGGACTTTATTGTTCAATTTCTCAAATCAACTTATCATGGACTATTTGATCAATTGTGACAAGAAACATTTATAATTGCAAATATAAAAACAATATAGTATCCTATAATAAGAATACTCGTTTTTATAGGATACTTTTTTATGAATACTTATGCTATATTTGGGATAATCTCAATTATATTTGCTTGTGAGGGATTTTCTAGTACGTCTATTCCTGTTCCCGATCCGGATGTCTTCCTTCAAAATGATCGTGCGTCAAATGTCGTATCAAAGAGGAAGGTTGATAGTCGAAATGAGGAGTATATCGTGACATACGATGATGGAACATCCTTTCCATGGGCCCCAAAAAAACAGAGAAAACCTCGTCGTTCCTCTTCAAAATATGATGATCATCGTTCCTCAGATATGAAAGGAAAAATTATAGATTTCGATGAAGAAAATATCACAGATAATCAATATCGAGAATTTTGTATAAATAATCCACATTTGGATTGATGACATATTATGATAAGGATTCTGCTAGAAATTTCAGGATCCTATTTTTTTTGCGTCTAAAATAAAAAAGTTGTTGCAAAATTATGAAAATATGATAATATCTTAAGCATGGATTTGGTCATATAGCTCAGAGGTAGAGCACCACGTTGACATCGTGGGGGTCACAGGTTCGATCCCTGTTGTGACCACCATTCGTTTTTTCTCTGTATATTTCGTGTTAAAGTATATTTTTTATTTGTTTATTTCTTTATCTATATTTCTGGGTACTTCATTCTTCCAGAAGAGTTATGTTCCAGATCACTCTATATTTCTCGAGAGGAACGAGGATCTTTATGAGACGATTGAAATGGACGGATCATTTGGGAAGGCCGTATCTTTTGGAATTATATCGTATATCCCCTTCATACGCGATATGATAAATCGTGGGGAATATGAGATACATTATGGAGAGACTTCGATATCTCTTATATATCGGATGATCTCAGGCGATACGATAACTCGAAAGATAACTTTTCCAGAGGGTATGACAACAAAGATGATCGTTCAAAAATTGTATGAAACGGATTCTTTGAGGGGGGATGTCAAGGATATACCAGATGAAGGATCCCTCATGCCCGATACATACTTCTATAAAAAAGGGGATTCCAGGGAGGATATAATTCAAAAAATGAAAAATGAAATGCAAAATTTTATACAAAAAAATCTCAAAAACAAAACGAAAAAAGAGATAGAAAAAATCATGATTATTGCGTCGATCATTGAAAAGGAGACGTCAATTGACGAGGAACGGGCTCTCATATCGTCCGTCTACAACAATAGACTGAAGATCAATATGAGACTGCAAAGTTGTCCAACTGTTATATACGCTCTTTCAAATGGTTATGGAAAAATTGATCATAAATTGAACAAAAATGATTTATTCTTCAAATCTCCATACAACACATATCGAAATAATGGACTCCCTCCTTCCCCAATATGTTGTCCTGGAAGGAAATCTATTCTTGCGAGTATGAAACCATCGAATACGAATTTTTTATATTTTGTTGCAGATCCGAATACTCATCATCATTCTTTTTCAAAGGATTATGAACAGCACATCAAAAATAAAAAGCAATCTAAAGAAAATCATTGATAAAATAAACATCTTATTGGATAATAATCTTCATAAAATTTTATAATTTATAAACTTATCATGAATTTTATTTTTTTATGTTTGTTGGCGTATTTTATGGGTTCTATTC
>CAMYPB010000044.1 GCA_947285985.1 uncultured Holosporaceae bacterium | reverse complement strand
ATATAACACATATAACACTCGACATTATCATATGACGCATCGAATTCGGACACACCCTCGAAATTGCGGATGCATATATCGGCATGAGAGAGGCGGAACTCGTTGAAAATGCAAGGGATAACATTATGAGAATCCCTTTTCTATTGATGTCAGGAAGTTTATGCTTGACTAATAAAGGGGCCTCAAATTGACCGAGCAATATCTTCGCAGCACTTATCATTCCAACATAATTGTTCACCCTAAAAATAATCCTGAAAAACGATCCAACTATCTTCGAAATAAAAGGAAGTATTTTTAAATATGTCAATATCGCAGATAATATAGAGACAAGTATAACAGTTGGAAGTGCTTGAAATGCGAAAATAAATAGACTATTTTTATTGGTTATATCAAATGGAACGTCCCCACCCCCTAAAAATCCGAACACAAATTTCGTACCTTCAAGTGTCGCATCCTTCAAAATCATGATCCCATCAGCAAATCTCTCGAAAAAATTCGTTATCGATGGAATATTCACCATTGAAAAACATAAAATAATCTGTAAAAGAATACCTAAAAAAATCACCCTACAATTTTTCGCGATAATCTCCCTCTTGTTATTCGACATCAAAAATGCAAGACACAATATCAATATATACCCAACTATCATACGTATCATAACAAAATCCTATAAAATTTTTCGTATCACTCCCAGATCATACACAATTTTTCACAAACTGAACATATTTTTTGATATCATTGAAATATTGAGAATTTGTCTAAACTCCTATATGGATTATGTTCGATATAAGCAATTTTTATAATATAATAATTAATCCTGTCTTTTTGCTAGTTTTTATATTAGTTTTAACAATATTTTTCGTTTATTTCTATAAAAAACTTTATAATTCCAAAAAGTTAGCGGATTATTATTTGGATATAATACGAACCGTATCGAAAGGCATCCAAAAATCCCAGGAACTCATCGCATTCGACGAATCTCAAAATGTTATATACACAACCCATCCGAAACTATACCATAACAAACAGGAATTCATACGTCATATTATATCGAAAGTGAAATCCTGTTTAGACTGTCAAAGTTTTTGTGATTATGTCGAAAAAAATAAGAATGGATCAAAACTATTGGATGGCCTTGGAAACGGACTCCAAAATCAATCAAAAAAATGGATTGCAAATTGCTCAGTTATAGAAAAGGATGAATCCCTCATAAATCAAAGAGTATCGGTCGTCTCAATATATGACGTCACAAAATATATGATGGAACTCGATAAACTTGAAAGAAATCATGAAAAATTGGAACAATTTATCGATAATTTTCCATTTGGTATATTCTATGTCAATAATCTTGGAACAATCATAGGGGCGAATAACACATTCTCCAATCTAGTTCGATCGAATCGAGAGAGGGTCATAGGATCTCAAATAAACGATTTCATAGACGATTTCAACTATAACCTAACCCCGCAAAAACCCGTCCGTATAAATGTTAAACCTCGTTTTTCGAGTGATTTTGAAGCAATCCTCATAAAATCCTCTCAAAATTCATCGATCGCGGGTCAACCTTGGATTATCTATAAATTCGAACAGAGAAGCGATCAGATCATCAAAAAAGATGTCGATGAATTTTTATCACAAGAATCCTTTATATTGGCTCCCGTTCCATCTGTTATATCCAATCGAAAAGGGAATATAATCGCCCTAAACCCAGCTTTCGCAACAATGATCCAAGATAGAATCATCCTAGATGATAAAGATAAAATTATATCAGAAGGAACAAATCTCCTCGATATTATACATCCAGATTCAAATCGTGAAAATTTATCAGATTATTTAGAAAAAGTTTTCGTTATGTCTGAAAATCCAAATCCTATAGAAATAAAATTCATAGGTGGAAATATAACGGCCATGGCTTATATAAATAAAATTCCTGATCATGAAAAAGAATTATTATTAATACAACTCGTTGATATTTCCGGACAAAAGAGACTCGAACAACAATTCATTCAATCCCAAAAAATGCAAGCTATCGGACAATTGGCCGGGGGAATTGCGCACGATTTCAACAATCTTTTGACCGCGATGATTGGATTTTGTGATCTCCTCCTTCAAAGACATACTCCAAATGACGCGTCATATAGTGATGTCATACAAATCAAACAGAATGCGAGTCGCGCTGCAAATCTCGTACGTCAACTCCTTGCATTCTCAAGACAACAGAATATGAAACCACGAGTCGTCTCCGTCACGGAAATCCTCGCAGAATTGACATCCCTTTTAAAAAGACTTATTGGAGCTGATATAGAATATCAAATAATCCACGGTCGTGATATATGGCCCATAAAAGTCGATAATAGTCAATTTGAACAGGTCATCATAAATCTTGCAGTAAACGCAAGGGACGCGATGGAAAATGGAGGAAAATTGACGATTAAAACGAAAAATTTCTTCGCAAAAGAACCTTTCAAATGTATATTCGATACGGCCCGTATGGGAGATTATGTCCTCATAGAAGTTTCAGATACGGGTATTGGAATTGAACCTGAAATAATCGAAAATATATTTGAACCTTTCTTTACGAAAAAAATAGTAAACGACAAATCATCTTCAAATAAAAAATTATCGAATTCTGGAACGGGTCTTGGATTATCAACAGTATACGGAATCATCAATCAAACAGGAGGATATATAAACGTTATATCAGAGGTTGGAAAAGGATCAACATTTCAAATATTTATCCCTCGTTATACAGGAAATGAAACTATACAATCCAAAAATATCGATCAAATAACGGACCTGAGTGGATCCGAGACGATCCTCCTCGTTGAAGATGAAGAAGCCGTCCGTATGTTTTCGTCTCGCGCACTTCGAGATAAAGGATACAAAGTCCTTGAAGCATCCTCTGGAGAAGAAGCCCTCAAAATCATTCAAAATGGAGAAAAATTCGACCTATTGATAACAGACGTCGTTATGCCCAAAATCGATGGACCAACCCTCAACAATAAAATACGCGAAAATATCCCAAACTTAAAAACGATCTTTATATCAGGTTATTCAGAGGATACATTCCGTCAGGATCTCGGACGAAACTCAAATATACACTTCCTCCAAAAACCTTTCTCATTGAAAGATCTCGCAAAAAAAGTTAAGGAAGTTATATCAGAAAAAGAGTAGGGGAAGAGTATAATAAATATTTCGTCTAAAATTTATTATTTCTCTTAAAAAACCTCCTTATATAAAATATTGATGTCAAAATAACTAAGAACAAACATGTATAAGACAATATATCTATATAATTCCCTAGGTTTTCCGAAATAATAACAAAAAATAAAAGAATAAATATCAAAGTTGTGCAGATCTTACTCAAATAGATTGGTTTTATTTCAACTTTTATCTTCTTCAAAATGATAAAAATTGCGCCAAAAATTAGTATAATATCTCTAAAACTTAACAACAATGCAATACAAAAAATAGAATAGGGTAGATTATCGAGATATATAACAATCCCCCACAAAACCGTGTTCATGAAGATTTTATCGGAAAGAGGGTCTAAAATCTCACCTATCTTCGAAGTTATATTAAATTTCCTCGCGACAAATCCATCTAGGAAATCTGTTATGGCCCCTAACAAAAAGATTATCCCCGCGATAACACGATGATCCCCCTTTAAAAAATACAAAAATAAAGGGGATAAAAATATCCTTGTGAGACTCAATAAATTTGGAGTATTATGAAGAATGTTATACTTTAAATATCTCATATATCTATAAAAGTCTCACAAAGTATTAGTATAATAAAAAATTATCCGACAATTTCAATATCACTAAAGAAAAACTTTATTTCATTACGTGCAGTTTCTGGAGCATCAGATCCATGGACTGTGTTCTGATCAACAGATAATCCATATTTACGACGAATCGTCCCTTCATCTGCGTTCGCAGGATTCGTTGCACCCATCAATTTTCTATAGTCTAAAATCGCGTTTTCCTTCTCTAAAACTTGGACAACAACAGGTTCAGAACTTAAAAATTGACATAAATCATCATAGAAAGGCTTCTCAGAATGAACAGCATAAAATAAACGAGCCTGTTCCAAAGTTATATGAATCCTCTTCTGCGCAACAATCCTAAATCCCGCAGATTCAATCATCATATTGATTTCCCCCGTTAAATTTCTCCTCGTTGCATCAGGCTTGATAATCGAAAAAGTTCTCTCTAAATTTGTCATAAAATTCTCATATCCTTTCATAAATTATGTCTGCATAAGGTATATTATGGAAACTTATACCAAAAACAGATAAAAAACATCATATATAAGATGATATCGAAAACAATCTTTAAAATCAACAGATTGATTGAATCATAATCTCAATTTTCTTCTATCTTAAAAAATAAAACTCAAAATTATTGCAAATTTCATCAAAAAAACATACTGTGTTCTGTATAAAGACTTTTTCAAGAAGGATGAAAAAAAAGAATTATGATGACAACAAAAAATGAGGCTTTATCATACGTTAAGAATCAGATAGATACTCTCGATATATTCAAGGTTGTGTATGACGATATATCAGACATCAAGAAGATTGCGGAAGAATTTAATAAATTTGACGACGTTATAGTATTTGGAACGGGAGGATCGAGTCTCGGTGCGAAATCCCTCGTTAATTTTCATTCTCAAAATAATAATATAAGAAATAAAGTACATTTTATTGAAAACACAGATTCTCGTTCATTTTTAAATAAAATTTCGAAATGTAATAAAAATAAAACGGGAATAATCGTTATATCAAAATCTGGAAGAACAACAGAGACGATTATGTTATTCCTAACACTCTGTGAAATATGGAAAGATTTTGATTATGAACATAATGCAATCGCGATAACAGAAAATTCAGAAAATAACGACCTAAAAAATATAGCTCTACAAAAAAAAATGAGAGTCATAGAACATCCAAAAAAAATAGGAGGAAGATTCTCAGTATTTTCAATAGTCGGACTCCTCCCCTCTTCTATCCAGGGAATCTCAATAGAATCCTTTTTGAATGGTGCAAAAAAAGTTATTGATGAAATAAAAAGTATAAATAACCCTGAAGATTCAAAAATATTTATGGATATAATAAATGAATATGAATCATATAAAAATGGAAGTATAAATCAACATGTCCTTCTGACATACTCCGATTTTTTGAATGACCTTGGAAAATGGTTCGTCCAACTCACAGGAGAAAGCCTTGGAAAATCAGAAAATTTCGGAATAACTCCTATAACAACAACGGGAACTGTCGATCAACATTCCATGCTTCAACTTTTCCTTGGAGGTCCATCAAATAAATTCTTCACAATACTTATGCAAGAACAAAATGACATCACCCCGAATATTAATATAAATTTAAAATCAAATGTTTTAGACTCTATAAATAATCATAATATACTTGACCTCATGAATTCTCATCAGAAAACAACAATAGAAGTCCTCATGAAAAAAGCACCCGTTAGAATCATCTCTTTCAAAGAATTCAACGAAGAAAATATAGGATATTTCATGATGCTGTCCTTCATTGAAATCATAACAATAGCACACCTCGCAAATATAAATCCTTTCGATCAACTTGCTGTTGAAGAATCTAAAAAATTAGTATTAAATTATGTAAAACAAATATAAAATTGTATATATTAAATTTATACTTGCAAATATCCGGGAATTTTGATAGTATGTTTATGTGAGGTGTTTACTTCATATAAACATTTTAAAATTTTTATAGGGAGGTTATTTATGAAAAACAGTTTGAAATTAGTTGCAAGTGTCATCATGTTGTGTGCTATGAATTTTGATGTAAGTGCGTCAGATTATCAGTACCGCCCTGCGGTTAAGGTGGAGTGCGTAAATAATGTATTAGATGAATTTTACTCTGTATATAATGATGCAAAGACAGATTTTCATAATGATGGTATAGTATCTGAAGAACTATTACAAAATTTGGAACGACAGGTTAGTAAATTAAACGGGATTATACATGAAGAAGGACGTAATAGCGCTGCTATAAAAGATAGGGTTGTAATGGATAAAGAAAAAGAAATTGTTGATCCCAATGATCTTATGAATGACCCTGATTTGATTCGATGGGATAATGATTGTGAAGATTTTCTTAAACCTGTACGTGATGCCTTTAATCGTGGTACGCGATTGATAGGAAAATTAAAACGTGCATTAAGTGCGTCAGATTATCAGTATCAATCTATATTTACTGAGGGACGTAGGAACGAAGTAATATGGGAAGTCTATCAGATACGTGATGAAATATTAAATAATGACATAGATAAATTGGGATTAAGGGAATATTATATAGATGAACTTAAAAGTCTCATAAGACTGCTTAAGAGTATGATAGATATTGAATTTGAAGGTGCTAGTACTGTAGGGAATAAGATTGGGTTGGATAACGAACCTTTAGCGCATAGACTAGAAGAAGATTCAAATAATGTTATCGATCCCTTGAGAGACGCTTTAGAATCTGCTAGATCTTTGATCTTTAAATTGCTTAATGGTAGACTATAAAAAACGATGAAGAATATTCGAAATCACACATTTTTATTGTGAT
>CAMYPB010000043.1 GCA_947285985.1 uncultured Holosporaceae bacterium | reverse complement strand
TGTATATCCCTTGAATTTTAAACGTATGACAAAAAGAGGAACAAGAAAACATAACGCGTTTATCATATTTTCTATCGAAATTTTATCAATATTTCTCATAAATATATCGAAATTCTCGAACAATCCGTTTGTCGATTTCAAAGTGTTTATCGACAGGATATATTGGATTTGATCGATTATTATAGAAACGCAAACATAGACGATAGAGGCCGCAAGAAATGAGGTTGATATGTGTTTTATAACCGAACTAAAACGAAGTATTCCGAAGATAATGAGGATTATAGATGCGAAGAGAGAGACGTATAACAATCCTTTATACTGATATTTCGAAAGTATTTCGAAGGTCACAACACAAAGGGGAATCGAGATCGAAGATATCTGATATTTCGATCCTCCAAAGAATATAGAAAATATCGACGCAATAATACATGATATAACCCCCTGTGTGGGAGATCCCCCAAAGAAAAAGACAATAGATATAATGATGGGAAACACTAAACAAAAAATACGAATTCCCGATAGTATATCGTTCAAGAGAAACATAAAAGAATATCTCTCAACACCCATATTCAAAATAGACGGACAAAATCCTATCTTTTTTATTCTATCAAGACGATTCGATACCTTATTAAAAAAATTCATAAATCTATCTACTTTCAATAAAGTTCTCCCCCATACAATCATTCTAATCACAATATAGTTAATTATTCGTTTATTTTTCGAATTTTTGTCATAAAATGCATATTTTTTTATTAAATTGTTTTGTATACGAAAAAAATAGCTTAAAAATTATGAAAAATTTATCCTTAAATACAACTATAATAAAAAATATTTTTATTGCACATATTATAACTTTGTTATTGACATTATTATAATTTTGTTATAATATATGTGCATACTCTATATGAAAGAGTAAATTTATAGCAGAGTTTTTATTAATTTGGAGTGAATTTTAAGAATAAGTTTTTAATGTTAGGTTTAGCTGTTGCTTTTAGTTTTGTGAACAATTGTGATGTTCAAGCAAGTCAGAATAACCATAGAAATAATCAGCGTATTGTTCATGAGATGAATGTCATTTGCTTAAGAGCGTCAAGGAATTCTTAAATGATAACAATGTTCATGATAATATGTTAACATTGAGGAATTATTTTGCAAGACCTGGAGTAAATGAGCAAGTTCAAGCTATTCTTGATTTGAGAGCCAAGCAGGAAGAAGATTCAAAAAGAGAGAATTCTTTCTTGAATGAGGGAGTTCATAAAGCTGCTGAAAAGCAAAACGAGAAAAATAAAACAATACAAATGAGAAATGCGCAGGATCGTAAATCTAATGCAAAAAAACGCAAATAATATCTGTTGAAGAATATTTTTGTGATCCCAGGCATCTTTCTCGTGTACCTGGGATTTTTTTTGATATAGATCGTGTGTATATGCGTGGTATTTTATATGAAATCGTATAAAATGTTTGCTACTTTATAAAATTTCGAGGATGAGTATTTTGTGGAATTCTTCATATTGCAATTGTTTTTTCCTGATGATACTCTGAAATAGTGGATTTGCATAAAATTGCATGGATTTTATTATGAAGAACATAGCGCTTATAGCTGGAGGGGGAGATCTCCCTAAGAAAATAATAGAAAAGCTCGAGTTGCTAGGTGAGAGTTTTGATGTTTTGTCTATATTATCATCGTCTAAGGAGGGGGATAGTGACGATTTAGGGGCATATCCGAAATTTAGGATAGGGGAGATTGGGGGTATGCTTGAATATATAAAATCCATTGGAGCGAAGAAGATTATTTTTTGTGGATCCGTGAAGAGGCCTAGTTTTTTTTCATTGAAGTTGGATAGAGTTGGAAAGGAATGGCTTCGATGTCTTGGAGTACGCGCATTTTTGGGGGATGACGCTCTCATAAAAGGAATACGTAAAATTTTATCGGATAAATATGGTTTGGAGATTATCAGTCCGCAGACGATTCTTGGGACTCTCCTGACTCCCGAAGGACTCCTCACGAAAACGAAGCCTTCCGATATGGATATGCGGGATATTGCAAGAGGTCTATACGTTTTGGGGATTATTTCGAAGGCGGATATCGGACAGTCTCTCATCGTCCAGGAGGGGATTATTTTGGGAATCGAAGCTTTTGAAGGTACGAAAAGATTGATAGAACGTTGCAAGGATCTTAGAATTTCGAAATCCGGGGGAGTACTCGTCAAAAATTCGAAGATAAATCAGGATATGGGAATTGATCTCCCAACAATCGGGAAGAACACGATCGTCGAAATGCACGAGTCCGGATTTTCAGGAATTGCGCTCGGAGCCCAGAAAACTCAGATCATCGATTTTGAAGAGACGATAAAACTCGCAGATAAACTCGGGATTTTTGTTATGGGTGTGTAGGATTTTATACGTATACGCATAAAAAACGCGATGATAACCTATAAAAATCGTCAGAAATTCGAGCGAAATATCTGACGTATTTGTTTAAAATCCTTGATGTGTGAGACCCATTTCTTTTCGATGGGATTTGGCATACATTTCAATAAAATTGACTCGTTCTATAAAAATGAGAGGACGGATTCTTTATCGTTGTGTTTTATTATATTGTTTCCATAATTTTGTGTAGTTTCATGACCTTTTCCAACGATGAGGAGGACATCATTTTTTTTGAGGAGTGACATACCATATTTTATGGCCTCTTTTCTATTTCCGATTTCTATCGCATTTTCGCAATTTTTTATGATTTCTTGTCGGATGGATGATGGATCTTCATATCGTGGGTTATCATCGGTTATGATCGATATATCCGAGAGGTCGTGTGATATTTTTCCCATGATTGAACGTTTTGATGTATCCCTATTTCCCCCGCATCCAAAGATCGTGATGAGTCTCGAATTTTCTTGATTACACAATTTTCGAAAGGACAGGAGAGCATTTTGAAATCCTTCAGACGTATGTGCATAATCAATATATATATTTCCATGGTTATAACTTCCTATATATTCCATTCTTCCATTTAGAGGGATTATATTGTGGATTATATTCAGGATATCATCGATCTTTATATTTGACGACGATCCCAAACATAATCCCATAGCACATAGAATATTCATAACCTGAAATCTTCCGACGAGATTTATTTTGATATCGTGATAGATAGTCCCATCATAAATAATATCGAAGATCGTATATTTCAGATATTCTCTGATATTCATTGCGGATATTGTGTTATGACTTTCTATACCAAATGATAATATAGTATTATTGTTTTTGATATTGCGAATACTTTCGAGGATCGTTTGATCATCCCCATTTATAACGGCTATATTTTCTGGGGGGAGAATCTCACGGAAGAGCCTTAGTTTTGCATTGAGATAATTTTCTCTATTTTTATGATAATCCATATGATCGGACGCAAAATTCGTGAATCCCGCGGATTTTAAGAGGACACTATGAAGACGATATTGATCGAGAGCGTGACTCGATGCTTCAAATGCGAGATAATCTATGTTTTTTTTCATTTTTAAAAAAGAGAGTATTTTATGGAGAGATAAACTCCCAGGAGTCGTTAAATTTGGAATCTCTATGTCATTATTTCCCTCGAATTTTATGTTATTTATGAAGAGCCCAACAGTTCCAAGAGATGAAGATTGAATATCTAAATTTTTCCATATCTGTGATAAAAAATTGACAACAGAACTCTTCCCATTCGTTCCCGTCACAGATACACAAATCTCAGGTTGTTCACTATAATAAAATTTCGATAAAATTGAATATGTTTTTCTTATATTTTCTGAAAATATGATATTATCTGTTATTTTAGATAATTTGTTTTTATCTTGAAGATCAGAAACAATGAGGCTCGCACCATTTGATATAGCTTCGAGAACGTGATCTTCGAGATTTTCTGATGGAATTCCTATAAAAATGTCACCTTTTTGTATTAATTTCGAATTTATTTGTATATTTTTCATTATATCGGAAAATTTTTATCGCATATTATGTCAATCGATTATAGAATAAAAATGATCTGTTTTTAAGATAGTTTTTTGTTTGAGAAAATTGTTTTATGAATTGAGGATGGAAGGGTATGGTTTTTTCTATATTATTGTGTTGTGTGGTTTTATATATAATAATACGTTTCTATACTCGATATTTTTGTTCGAGTATTAGTGTTATATTGTCTCCTTTTATTCGTCTATACATAAAAAAACGAATAAAAGATGGACTTGAAGATCCAAAGAGAATAGATGAGAGGTTTGGAATACCTTCAAAAAATCGTCCTATGGGAGATATTGTGTGGATCCACGCGGTGAGTGTTGGAGAGGTTATATCATCCATCCCTTTCATAAAAATTTTCAAGGAAAACAATCCTGATATCAACATACTCCTCACAACGACGACCCTCACATCTTCGAGGATCGTTGAACAACGTCTCTCAGATATTGTTATTCATCAGTTTATTCCTTTTGATGTTTCAAGATGGATTCGAAGATTCGTGAAATTTTGGAAACCTAAGGCCGTTTTTTTTGTTGAGTCTGAGATCTGGCCGAATACTCTCTTTTATTTGTATGGAAAAGATATTCCTATCTATCTCCTAAATACTCGTATTTCAATGCGTAGTCTAAAGAGGATGTACATACTATCTAAATACTTCGGTATACTTCCATTTCGATTGTTTCGTGAAGTTTTTGTTCCCTCCGAAGAAGTTCGAGGATATGTTTTGGATCTTGGAGGACAGAGTGTTTCAATCATCCCAAATATGAAGGTTATCGCTGAGAAACTCCCCTTTTCAATCGAAGACTCAAAAAAAATCCACAATATGATAGATAATAGAAAAACTTGGATATGTCTGAGCACGCACAAAGGAGAGGAAGAGATTATTCTCTCGATCCACAAAAAAATGAGGGAGAAAATAAATGATATCCTGACGATTATCGCGATTCGTCATCCCAATAGATCCCGCGAAATAATCGATATATGTGAGGATAATAATATATCTTATACTCTTCATTCTGAATATTTTCAAAAACAAAATAATCATAATATAGAGACTGATATATATATAATCGATGAAATAGGATGTCTTGGGATGTTCTTGGATAATATTAAGACGGTTTTTGTTGGAGGGAGCCTTATCAAAGGGATAGGGGGACATAATATCGTTGAACCCTTGAATTTTGGATGTCATGTCACAACAGGACAATACATCGAAAATTTTAGGGATATGATCCCATACTTCAAAAATGTTTGGACTATATCAAAAAACGAAGATGAAATTATTTCATTCATCGAAAAAAATATCGTATACACAGAAAATACGCATAAAAATGATGATATCGAAAAATATAGAGAACAATGGAGACGTCTTGTTATGAGAATCTCGAGGGAATTTATATATTAACGAGTATCGCGATGTTTATTATGATATACAAGATACACGCAATAACAAGGGGGTATATCGACGAATTTCTATAGGCTGTCGTCGTCTGATGATGATTCTGTTGATAACGAAGAGACATTATATAAGAGATTGCGATATATAATGACGCGAAAAGTCCCGCGTATCCATTCATCATGAAATCATCAATTATTCCTATGAAAAATAGTATACTAACAGGAATATTGTGTCCCAGCGATAATATACCAAATATTATGATAGTATTGATCGGTATATATAAGGGTACATCAATTTGAAGAATACAATAATTCAAGAAACTAAAGAATAAGAGAAATATAGAGAGGAGTATACCCCGAAATATACTGAATCTATTTCTATATGATCTCTTGATATTCTTCTTGACTATCATTTTTTCATGAATAAAACAGATAGCCAGTCATTAATTTGTATTTTATGGATCTCGATGAATCCATGCGAAAGATACGTGCTCCTGACATCATCATACTGACTCGTTATGAATCCCGACGTTATTATATACGAGTTTTCGTTCATATGACTAAAAAAATGAGGACACAAATCTTGAAGGGGTTGCTTCAAGATATTACACAACACAAGATCAAATTTTTCATGATCAACGACATCGAGATTCGATCCATGAAAAACTTTCGTATTTTGAACATCGTTTATCGAGAAATTATCACGCGTTATATTGACGGCGTCCTCCTCTATATCGATCCCCACGATATTTTCTATATCATCCCATATCTTTGAGGACGATATCGCGAGGATTCCCGATCCACACCCCATATCAAGGATATTCTTTGGTTTGAAAGAATTTATATTATTTTTTATATAATTCATCATCGATATACAAGCTTGAGTCGTCTGATGATCCCCGCTTCCAAACGCAAGGGCAGAATTTATTTTGATGGGCGTCAAATTTCGCGCATCCTCTGGGATATCTGTGTAATTATCGTTATATATATAAAAATTATCGATAATTATTGGTTTCAATTCCCTGATATACATATCGACCCAATCATCATTATTTATTATCGATATAGTTATATTATCGATATACTGTGATAATTCTTTGTTGGATAGTATTTTTTCTTTTGTTACACAACATTCTTCTTCATCCTTCCCAAATATTTCAACATTGAAAAAATTCGCGATAGGAAATCCATTGTTATCGAGTCCTACCTCAGAAAATCCGAGGTCCGTATTCTCAAAGATAGTGACATTATAGATCTCTATCGAATCTAAGTATTCCTCAAGTTTTGAAACATAATTGTATGGTATTCTAAAGTTCAGTGTAAACATACGTCAAATATAAAGAAAATAAAAATCAAATGGAGCGGGCGAGGGGAATCGGACCCCCGCTTTGAGCTTGGGAAGCTCACGTTCTACCATTGAACTACGCCCGCGCAATATATCCATCAAGAACGTGTATCAAAGAATACGATAATTCTAAAAATATTTCAAGCCCGATTTTTGATTGTTCTTATTGATTTATGAAAAAATAATACAAATTTTAAACGTATTGTGAGGATTTGTTCGTATATAAGAAATTATTTTATCAAAATTTTCGACAATTTGTTCGTTGATGCGTTTTGATGTGTTTTTCGATAAATTTTATTTATATATGACACGCATTTAAAATAAATATATATATAAAATTT
>CAMYPB010000042.1 GCA_947285985.1 uncultured Holosporaceae bacterium | reverse complement strand
TTTTTCCTTCGTTGTTTTCAACGATTTCAGAAGCCTTCAAATTCAAAGAAATTCCGCAGAGGAGCGACAACATCGCAGCGCTAGAATATAAAAATTTCATAAAATTACCCTAAATTATTTATTTCTCTTATCTTAAGGTTACATTAAAATCGTTAAAAAAGAGTTAATTTTTTATAAAAACATGAAAAAGTCCGAAAATATTAGACACAAATCTTCGTATATTTTGAGATTATGGAAAAAATTGTGTTGCGGATTTATCATAAATATGCCTAAAATCACATGAAAATTCGTGTGAAATTTTCATATCTTTTATCTAAAATTTCTGTCAATTTCAGGCAAAATTTTCATCAGATTTATCGGATATTATGAGCATATTTGTCTCAAATTGTTTTATACAAAATAAAAAACGATTATCTAGAAACAAAAAGCTTGAATAAAATCCATATGAGTTTTAAGATGGGAGGCGTGTATTTAAGAGATAAAAAATATATGTTTTTTCTTGTTGATGCGTTCACGAAGAGTTCATTTTTTGGAAATCCTGCGGGTGTTTGTTTGTTGGAGGGGGATTATCCTGATGCTCGCATAATGCAGGATTTAGCCGCGTATTTCAATTGGTCTGAGATATCTTTTATAAAGAAGATTGGGGAGAATCGATATAGATTACGTTGGTTCACTCCGTTGGATGAGGCTCCATTGTGTGGACATGCGACTCTTGGAGCATCTCATATTATATTTCAGAATATGTGGAATACTGATAATTCGAATACTATTGAATTTGTGTATAATGATGGTATACTCAAGTCGACATTGAATAGTGATATGTCGATTACTATGTCTTTTCCTGTGAAACCTATAGAGAGGTGTTGTGATATACCTTTCTCCATTGAGAATATCATTGGTATTCGTGAATATGAGGCCGTCTATAAGGATGATCTCATCTATATGATTGTTTTGAAGAGGGCGAGTGATATTTTCAATGCACGCCCGAATTTCGAGGAAATCAAGAAAATAAAAATACGCGCAATTTTAATCACGGCTCCTGGATTTGATGAGTATGATTTTTGTTCGAGATATTTCGCACCGAGTGTTGGATTATACGAGGATCCAGTCTGTGGATCTGCGCATTGTCGTCTATCATATTATTGGCGCGATATACTACACAAAAACGAATTCCTGGCTTTTCAAGCATCGAAGAGAACAGGTGTTCTAAAACTTCGTATATCGGAAAATAATGTCTATATAACAGCCTTTTCAAAGACAGTCTGTCATTTTGATTTCGATATCAACGATTTTATACATAACTCAAAAATCCGATTGGGAATATCTTGATCACAACAATTTATTCATAATACATCAAAAATTTTGTGACAAAACGTCGTAGATTTTCGATGTATTTTTAGATTTTTTGATAAGAAACATAGAGGATATCGTTGTTTTCGTCGGCCATACTCTCATATTTTGTTTTGGGCCATATATTTTCTGGGGGTCTTGATGATCTGTTGTATTTTTCAAATTGTATAAAAATGTTTTTAATTTCTGGTTTTTCGAACATTTTCAATGTCCACAGGGCATAATCCGCATGATCTGTTGCGATTTTCCAGAGTCCTCCTTTTTTTAGTATACGATGGATCGCGAGTATATTTTTTGGTTGTATGAATCGTCTTTCGAAATGACGTCTCTTTGGCCATGGATCGGGAAATAGGAGGAAAACACCGTCTAGGAAATTATCAGGAAAATCGAGGAGGAGACGTCTCACATCATCATCGTATATCATGATATTTGATATATTTTTATCGTGTATTTTAGAGAGGAGAGATCCAACTCCATTTATGAAGGGTTCCGCTCCGATATACAATGAATCTGGATTCATGAGGGCGATAGACGATGTGTGGTCTCCCATACCAAATCCTATCTCCAAGAAAATTTTATTGTATTTCCTTGTGTCTATTGGGAATTTAAAACGTATATCAGGGAGGAGACTCGAAAATAATTCACTCTGTTTTTGAGTTAGACTTCGTGATTTAATTCTTCCAAAAAATTTTTCTTCAAATTTATTGTTTATTGTTTGCATATATTTATCACAAGTTTATCATTATTGTTATTTATTTTTATTGACATGTTCAATTCTATGGAGAGTCTCCTCATATAGAGGGCGAAGACATTATAACTATCCTCCTCGATGATATCGAAGTTATTATTTGTGAGGGCATCGATTATGGACTGTTTTATGAAGGAATTTATATCATCGAATATTATACGAATATCTGAAGGATTATTGTAATTATCGATTGATATACTAAGGCTTGACTTGTCTCGACATGATTTCATTGCGATATATATTATACCAGCATAAAGTTTTTCGAGGGGAGGGTTATCCTGAGATATTTTTATGATTTCGTTTATACCATTTAATTTTATATTTTTGATTTTTGATATTTTTGAGATTATGCTTAGAACGTCATTTTTCGAATGAGTTGGGGAGTAGACGTTTCTAAAGAAGTCCATCGTTATTATGAGATAATCGAGGGTGTTGAAAAAAGGTGAGAGAAATTCCTCGTATTTAGGATCGATATTATCTTCAATATCTTCTTGTTGGAATTTCATGACACTCAGATAATTTGTGAGTTCATGACAGATATATGAGGCAGTTGACATCCCAGTTTTCAAATTATTTTTCATGAAGGTCAAAACCAAAAAATTTTATAAAAACCTGTTATCTTTCAAAAATACCTCATATTCTCTATTCTGCCAACAAAAAATTATTCATTTTTTGAAATAAATTCAGATTTAAATTTCAAGAAGAGTTCGTTTAGTTTTATTCTTTCATTTGCATTTTTAATAAATATTTTTATATCTTCATGTTCTGATTTAATCTTAGTCAATATTTCGACGCATTCTTTTAGTTTATTTTCCTTGAGGAGTTCGGATGCCTTGAGGTATAGGGATTTATCATCCGAATTTTTATCGATATTTTCGGAAGGATTTTCTTTGATATCGTCTGCTTTCTTAATTTTGATTGCGTCCGATATTTTTTCCATGAAATTACGTTTTTGTTTCTCCCAGAATGTTTCCTCTGTTTGGACATTGAATTCTGATTTCCCGAGGGATATCATATCATTCTTCAACATATCGACGGTTTTCACGATATTTTTTGAGATTTCATAGAGTTCCTTTCCCGATGGATATTTTGTTATATCGATTTTATTTTCATTTGATTTTAGGAAGTCTATGAAGGGGGTTCCTCCTTCAACGAGAGTTTCAAGGGATTTTATGAAATTTATTTCTTCCATAGACAATTTCGAAAGATTTTCATCATCGATATTGTTGTTTTTATCGTTATCTATGGAGTTGTCATTATTTTTTTGAAGGGATGAATCATCGAGATGGAATTCTTTTTTTATAGCGGATATATCCTTTTGCATACTTGCGATACTCGTATAGATATACGCTGAATTTTCACGTCCCTCTTCAAATTCGGATTTTATGGATTTTATGGAGCGATCGAGATCTGATATAACATCTCCAACTCCCTTCAATTTTTCCTCTATATTTTTGTTATTATCGATGAGTTCTTGAATTCGTGACTCATTGGAATCCAATCCGAGTTTCAAGACTCCAAAAACTCCGACAACTGATATAACGGCCGTCAGTATACAGCTTGTTATGAGTTTCTTATCGAAGAATCCCGCACTCATACAACATGTTTTATAAGGATCCTCTTTTTTTTGAGTTTTATTGTCAGTTTTACTTATATTATCGATTTTTTTGTTATCGATATTTAGTTTATTGTTATTGTTTTCCATTTTTACAAATACACCGTAGTTTATGAAAGTTACTATACCATAACTTTCATACTACAATGCATATCAGAAAAAATAAAGTATTAGTCGTTTTCATCGAGATTCGTGAAGACTCTTTGAACGTCATCATTGTCTTCGAGGGCATCGATCAATTTGTTTAGGGTCTGTCTACTTTCCTCAGGACACTTGACATAGACATTTGGAGACCATATCAATCCAGATTGTTCAGTATCCCCAAATTTCTTGAGGAATGCATCCCTCACACTCGCGAATGATTCAACGGAAGTTGTTATTTGAATGAGACCATCACCAAATTCCTCGACATTGTCCGCACCCGATTCTATCGCGAATTCAAAGACATCATCAAAGTGAGCGATCGAATTTTTATAGATAAGACTTCCAACTCGATTGAAAGAAAATGAGACACTCCCCGTTTCCCCAAGGTTTCCCCCGAGTTTCGAGAAGGCAGACCTGACTTCTGAAGCCGTTCTATTTCTATTGTCCGTTAGGGATTCAACGATGATCGCGACTCCCCCTGGTCCATATCCCTCGTATCTCACTTCTTCATAGTTCGTTGAGTCATCTCCTCCTGTTGCCTTTGCCATTGCGCGCTCAACATTGTCTTTTGGCATATTCTGGGATCTTGCGAGGGCAAGGGCCGTTCGAAGTCTCGGATTTGCGGATGGGTCACTCCCTCCCGTTTTCGTTGCAACCGTGATTTCACGAGCGATCTTCGCGAACATATTCGCTCTCTTCGCGTCTTGCGCTCCCTTTCTATACATTATGTTCTTAAACTGTGAATGACCTGACATTTTCGTCTTTCTTCTTTTTTGAAATAAACTCTCAATAAACTAGATTGTAGCAAATTCAAAATAATGTGTCTATTTCCAAAATTTTTGATTCACAAACAGACGTTAAAAAAATATCTATGATTTTTTTCGATAAATTGTGAAAAAATTTATTTAAGATTTTTCGAAAATCTATTAGATTGGATTATAGAATTTTTTTGGAATATGTTCGGGAAGAGAAGAGAGTGTATAAGGGAGTTGTTGTTGTTGAATCCCCTGCGAAAGCCAAAACATTGGGGGGATATCTTGGAAGTGACTACAAAGTCATCGCGAGTTATGGTCATATAAGAGACCTCCCATCGAAAAATGGGTCTGTTGATGTCAATGATCATTTTCATATGATATGGGAGTTGAGTGAGAGGGGACAAAAACAGATTAGTGAAATTTCATCCCTCCTCTCGAAAACAGAGAATTTGTTCTTAGCAACAGACCCCGATAGAGAAGGGGAGGCTATATCCTGGCATATTCTTCAGGTTCTCTCGGAAAATGGTATTATAGAAAATAAAAATGTCAGACGCGTCGTTTTTCACGAGATAACAAAATCCGCAATAAAACACGCTTTTGGAGATCCAAAGGATTTGAATAAAAATTTAGTTGATGCATACCTCGCAAGAAGAGTTTTGGATTATTTAGTTGGATTCTCTCTCTCCCCAATACTCTGGAGAAAAATGCCGGGGGCTCGCTCTGCAGGACGCGTTCAATCCGTTGCTCTGCGCCTCATCGTTGAAAGAGAACTCGAAATACAAGCCTTCAAATCCGAGGAATATTGGTCTATTTCATCAAGGTTTTCTTGTGAGGAAAAGAATGAATTTATCGCAAATTTGACGCATTTCAATGGTGAGAAATTGGAAAAACTTGCCATCAAAAATGAGGAGATTGCGAATAATATTGTGAACACCCTTGAAAACGAGGAATATTATATCAAGGATATCGAAAGAAAGACGGTCAAGAGAAATCCTTATGCTCCCTTCACGACCTCGACCCTCCAACAGGATGCCGTTCGAAAGCTTGGTTTCAGTGCGAAGAAAACGATGCAGATCGCTCAAAAATTATACGAGGGGATATCAATGGGAGATGGATCGTCTGTTGGTCTCATAACATATATGAGAACGGATAGTACGGCCCTTTCAAAGGAAGCCATCAGTGAATCGAGGAAACTTATAGAGTCTGAGTATGGAGAGAAATATCTTCCAAAATCCGAGAGAATCTATAAAACAAAAACGAAAAATGCGCAGGAAGCCCATGAAGCCATACGTCCGACATCTTTCCTTAGGAAACCATCCGATATAAAAGAATATCTCTCATCTGACGAATGGAAGCTATATGATCTCATATGGAAGAGGAGTTTATCATCTCAGATGGAGAGCGTGAATATAGATCAGGTTTCCATCGATATACACTCCAAAAACAAGGATGTCGCAATTTTTAGGGCGACAGGATCAACGATTGTATTCGATGGTTTCTTGAAGGTATACAATGAATCAAAAGACGAGGATGATCAAGACAACAACAATAATAATAAAAAACAGAACAAACTTCCTCCCCTCAAAGAAAATCAGGATCTCGATGTTATCTCAATATTGAAGGAACAACATTTCACACAGCCTCCCTCTCGTTTCAATGAGGCCAGTCTCGTGAAAAAATTGGAAGACCTCGGAATTGGGAGACCTTCAACATATGCAACCATAATAAACGTCCTTCAAGATAGAGGGTATGTCACACTCCAAAAAAAATCATTCATACCAGAGAGTATTGGATTCCTCACAACCTCTTTCCTTCGAAATTTCTTCAATAAGTATATACAATATGATTTCACCGCAAATCTCGAAGAAAAACTAGACGATATTTCAAATGGTGAGATTTTCTGGGAGAATGTCCTCTCAAATTTCTGGAATGAATTCAATGGAACAATAGAGGATGCAAAGGAACTACGTATATCAAACGTCATAGAAATCGTTGAAAAAGATATCAATGACTATATCTTCAAGGATTTCAAAGATGGAGATAGAAAATGTCCACTCTGCCATGAAGGAGAAATACATCTAAAACTCGGACGATACGGTGCGTTCATTGGATGCTCTAGGTATCCAGATTGCAAATACGTCCAAAAAATAGGGGGTATATTAAACAATAATACAAATCAAAATAATAATAATGATGAGAATAATATCAATAATCATGATATGAATACTCCAATCTTCGATCCTCAAAAACCTATAAAAATTGAACTCGGAATTGATGAAAGATTGAATAATGATAAAATTTTCCTAAAAAAAGGACCGTTTGGATATTATCTCGAATGGGAAAATACAAAGGAAATAAAAGAAACAACGAAAAATAAAAAATCCAATAATAATAAAAAAGAGAGCCCAAAGAGAGTCTCTATTCCAAGCTTCATCAAGGATCCAATAAATGAAATCAATATAGATTATGCAATAAAATTGGACTCCCTCCCGCTGAATATCGGAAAATATAACCGTAAAAATGTCGAAATCTGTCGCGGACGGTTCGGTCCATACATAAAATATGGCGACGAATCTTTTAAACTCGAAAAAAATAAGGATTTCTTGAATATCTCTCTAGAAGATGCAAAAAATATTATTAAAAA
>CAMYPB010000041.1 GCA_947285985.1 uncultured Holosporaceae bacterium | reverse complement strand
TGAAAAATGTTTCACGTGAAACAATGTAGCGATTTCTTATATACAAAATTATCGGGGAGTGGTATAATGATTATATGAGTTGTACTTTTTAGGAATTTTTCTAGGTGGAGGCTTTAATATCTCAATATTTGCAGTTGTTGGAGGTATGGAATCGACGCATCAATCTTGTGCAGCGCGATACTTTGAAGAGTGCTTTTGAGCGTCATATTGTCGATAGTCTTCAGATATATGATCTTGTGAAGGATGTTTCATCTCCGATAATTGACATTGGGAGCGGTGCGGGATTTCCGGGGGCCGTCCTTTCGATATACGGGATCAATAATATCGTCTTATGCGAGAAAAATTTCAAAAAAGCATCATTTTTGCGAGAATTGAAGAATAATCTTATGTTAAATTATGAGATTTTTAATGATGATATAATAAAATTTCAGGGTATGGGCTATATATCGGTGTCCCGTGCTTTTGGAAATCTCTCAAAATTGCTCGATATAATGCTGCGTATTTCATCGTATCGTGGTATCTTTCACAAGGGGGAACGTTATATGGAGGAGTTGGAGGAAGCTTCTAATTATTTTGATTTTGAATATGATCTAATACAGAGTCGGACGAACAGGAAGAGTCGTATTATAGATGTGAGGAATATTAGGAGAAAGACATGGGAAAGATAATTTCTATCTCCAATCAGAAGGGGGGCGTTGGGAAGACGACGACGGCCGTTAATATTGCGACGGCTTTAGCTGCCGTTCGAAAGAAGGTCTTATTGATTGACATGGATCCTCAGAGTAATGCGACGACAGGGCTCGGTATATATTCGAAGAATTTGAATACGAGTTATGAATTGTTGACGCGCCTTAAGACTCCCTCTGAAGTTTTCACGAAAACTAAGATTCCGGGGTTGACCCTTATACCTGCGAGTATTGATCTTGTTGGTGCTGAGATAGAGCTCGTGCAGATAAAGGGACGTGAATCGATTTTGCGGGATACTCTATCTTCGTATCGTGATATGTTCGATTATATAATCATTGATTCCCCTCCATCTATGGGAATATTGACATTGAATGCACTCGTTGCATCGGATGGAGTTATCGTCCCGTTGCAATGTGAATATTATGCTCTTGAGGGTCTTAGTTATCTTCTTGGTTCTATATCGAAGATAAAGGCGAATTATAACAAGAATTTACAATTATTTGGGGTTGTCTTGACGATGTTTGATAAGAGGAATGCGTTATGTTTGTCCGTTGCGAAGGATGTTCGTTCTCATTTATCGAGCAAGGTTTTTGATAGTGTTATTCCTCGGAATACTCGCATATCTGAGGCTCCCTCTCATGGGCGTCCTGTTTTGATATATGATGTGAAATGCGCGGGGGCATGCGCCTATATGGAACTAGCGAAAGAATTTTTACAGAAGGATAGAGAGGGAATATGGAACAGAAATTAGGAAGGGGATTATCCGCGATATTCGGAGGAGATGATATCAACAATGATGATGTTTCTTCTAGATCGTCATCGTCATCGTTATCTAATAATACAGAGAGGGGAGGATCTGATAATATGAGAGATAAGATAAGTTATATTGATATTGAGATGGTTATTCCAAACAAGGATCAGCCACGTCGCATATTCGATAGTGCAAAGCTTCAGGAATTATCTGATTCCATAGCGTTGCACGGGGTTATTCAACCTTTGGCCGTACGTCGTCATAACAATAACAATGGCCGCGAGGAATATATATTGTTGGCGGGGGAAAGGAGACTTCGAGCCGCGAAAATGGCTGGACTCAAGGAAGTTCCCGTTCATATTGTTGATTGTTCTGATAGTGATATTCTTGCGCTTTCTTTAATCGAGAATATACAGCGTGACAATTTAAATCCTGTTGAGGAAGCTGAGGCCATGGAACGATTGATTGCCGAGCATAATTGTACTCAGGAAAATCTTGCATTTTTGATATGTAAGAGTCGAAGTTATATTGCGAATTCCATGAGACTGTTGTCTCTTCCCGAGAATGTGAAGGGTCTCATTCAGGCGGGTGGATTATCTGCGGGGCACGCGAGATGTCTCGTTGGGGTCGACAATGCGTATGAAATCGCGGTCAAAGCGTTGTCATCTCAGATGTCCGTGAGGGACCTCGAGGAATATATCAAGGTTCACAAAAGTGGAAATCAGAAGGAAATTCAGGAGAGGAACGATCGTGATTGGACGCCTCTGCAGAAGGAGGATGACTCTGATGCGAGCGAGATATCTGAGAGATTGACGAATGCTCTCGGGATAAAGACGAAGCTCAAGATAACGAATAATGGGGGCATAATAACGATTCGTTGTCGTTCATGCGAAGAGCTCGAGAATCTCACGAATACCCTCCTTTCGATAAATGAGATTAAACAATAATTTTTGCGAAATGTTTCACGTGAAACATTTTTCATTTTTTATGACGTGTGAGTTGTGGGATGGGGCATCCTGAAATAAAAAATATTTGAGCGAGAAGTTGACACATTGTTTCACGTGAAACAATGTGTATTTTTTTTAATATGTTCATTTTTCTAATTATTTACGATGTCAACAATCGAGATGTAGTATATTATTGTATAATAAAATATATTATAGTAGTATTCTTAAGAAAAATATTGTATACTGATAATAGGAGGGTTAGACAGAATGTTTCACGTGAAACAGAGAGGTTGCGTTTTAGATTGTTATTTTGCTTAAAATTTTAGCATTTTTCTGTTATAATATGCGGAGGATTTTATCTAATATATTGTATACATAGCATTATTATGGAGGATATATGTTTCGGTTTGATATAATACATGAGGATTCGAGATCGAGGGCTCGTCTTGGGAGGATACACACTCCTCATGGGACGATAGATACTCCCGCCTTTATATTCTGCGCGACGAAGGCTGATATCAAGGGTGTGACGATCGATCATATTAAGTCTGCGAATACTCAGATTATACTATCGAACACGTATCATCTTATGTTACAACCCGGCAGTGAGCTGATATCTCGAGCTGGGGGCCTCCACAAATTTTTGGGATGGAATGGCCCAATGTTTACGGATTCTGGGGGATTTCAGATATTTAGTCTGGGACACGGAGGGGTTGCGTCTGAAATAAAGGGCGCGAAATTGTCGAAACCTAGGAAGACTATGTTGAAGGTCAGTGAGGGGGGGGCGCATTTTCGTTCGTATGTCGATGGGCGACATATATATTTGACTCCTGAATTGTCGATGAAAGTCCAAAGGGAGTTGGGGGCCGATCTGATCGTCTGTTTTGATGAATGTACCCCGTATCATGTCAATCGTCTCTATACCGCGAATTCAATGGAAAAAAGTAAGAGGTGGGCGTCTCGTTGTCTTGAGGATTTCAGGATACACGATGATGGGAGACAGGCGCTTCTCGCCGTTATTCAGGGGGGGGTGTATCGTGATCTTCGCGAGGAAAGTGCTCGTTTTGCGAATGAAAACGATTTTTTTGCGTTTGCGATAGGAGGATCTCTCGGGAAGACGGTCGATCAGATGTATGACGTTGTGAATATGACGAGTGAGATGCTCGATAGAGGGAGGTATATTCATCTCCTTGGAATCGGAGGGATTGAGGATATTTTCAATGGTGTTCGAGCGGGGATTGATACGTTTGATTGTGTGTCTCCAACGCGTATTGCGCGTCATGGGACCGCCATTTTGAAGGCTCGAGAGATCGCGAAATATCAGGATAGAAAACCTTCACTCAAGAATCATATGAATCTCATCAATACGATATACAAGGATGATCATACTCCGATTAGTGAGGAATGCGATTGTTATGTATGTCGCAATTTTTCGAAGGCTTATATTCATCATCTTTTCAAGGCAAAGGAACATTTGGGCGGGACTCTCGTTTCGATCCATAATATTCATATGATGAATAGGCTGATGTATGAAATTCGTCAGGGCATCATGAATAATGATATAGATAGTGTATATAAGGATTGGGTCGTGGTATAATACTCAACGTCAGTATATAAATATGTATGCTATAGGATTTATTGTATCGTGAGAAATAGAAAGAGATTCAATGATGATAGGGTAATTAGTCGGAAGAAACCGATGTATAGAAAGGAATCGAGGTCGATCTTTGGGGTTCTCTTTAGATATATCCTGTTTTTTGGATGTTGTGGAGTTGCGGCTGCGACGTGTGTCGTTCTATATTATTCCCATGAACTTCCCGATCTTTCGAATTTAAAGACGGCCATTCGGAATCCGTCCGTCGTTATGCAGACGTATGATGGGGAGATCATAGGGTCATACGGGGATTTATATGAGGACGTTGTAACCGTTGAAGAGCTCCCAAAACACGTTCCTCTCGCGTTTATGGCCATTGAGGACAGGAGATTTTTTCATCATTTTGGAATCGATATAATAGGATTTTCTAGAGCGATCTATAAAAATTTGTTGTTGGGACGCGTTGTTGAGGGGGGATCGACCATAACTCAGCAGCTCGCAAAGAATATACTCATCGCTGAGGGACAGGTTTCTCATTATGACAGGTCGATATCGAGGAAGATCAAAGAATTACTCATGGCCATATGGCTTGAAAATAAATTCACGAAATCCCAGATTATGATGATGTATTTAAATAGGGTATATTTCGGGGCGGGAACCTATGGAATCGATGCGGCATCTCGTAAATATTTCAATAAATCCGCGAAAAATCTTACGATCTATGAATCCGCTGTACTCGCGGGATTATTGAAGGCTCCCTCGAAATATAATCCGTCAAGTCATCCTGAATATGCACGCGAACGTTCGATGGTCGTTTTGAAGGCCATGGAAAATCAGGGAATAATAAAGAGTGCTGAGGAAATTGAAAGAAAAGAAAGTAAGAGGGCGCTCTATAGTTCTCAAAAGGTCGATAGTGGGTATCTCTATTTTTGTGACTATATATATGATCAGGCGAAGACAATTCTCGGGGATATCGAGGATGATATCGTCATTGTGACGACCCTCGATACGAATAAACAGAAATTTGCTGAGGAGTCTATAAAATATTATTTTGAGAAGGAATGTAGTGAGTATAAGATCTCTCAGATGGCGATGATATGTCTCGGACGTGATGGGAAGATTTTATCGATGGTTGGGGGACGAAATTATACGGCCAACCAATTCAATCGCGTAACTCAAGGTATGCGTCTCCCGGGATCCGCCTTCAAAATATTCGTGTATGGCGCGGCCTTGGAATATGGATTTCAGATCAATGATATGATTTCTGATGAGCCCATAACAATATCAGGTTGGAAACCTATGAATTATAAATGGAAGACGAGAGGTCAGATTTCTGTGATCGATGGATTCACGTATTCTGTGAATAGTGTGTGTGTTCGTCTCGCTCAGATTATTGGACTTTCAAGGATATCGGATTTTGCGAAGAAATTGGGGATAGATGGAGTTTCAACACATGATATGAGTGTTGCGCTTGGAACGACCGCGATGACCCTCAAGGATATAACGGGTGCATATACTTCGTTTATGGACGGAAAATCGATTTTTCCGTATGGAATTCTTGAGATTCGTACGAAATCCGGGAAAATTTTGTATCAGCACAACGCGGAGGATCATGCGAATAGGAAGAGGATTATCGATGATGAGACGTTGAATAATTGTCGACAACTCCTGAATTCCGTTGTTCAGAGGGGGACGGGACGTGCCGCGAAGATAAATGATTATGTCTATGGGAAGACGGGGACGAACGGGGATCTCGATGCTTGGTTCGTTGGTTTTTATGATCCCGAGGACAATCCTGATGAATCGTTTTCAATTGGAGTTTGGGCGGGGAATGACAATAATGCGCATATGACCCACAATTCAACGGGGGGGCGCATACCAACGCGCGTTGCCCGTCGTTTCATGGAAAATGTGATCAATAATAATGAAAATCATGATAAAAGCTCTGAGAATAATGATTCCAATAATGAGATTTCGGATGATGACGATGATTCATCGAATGGACAGAAGAGGAAGGATTTGAATAGTATGTTGGATAATATATAAAATTTTATATATTATCCACTAAATTTCACAATAAATTCGAATATTGTTTCACGTGAAACATTTGTGATTTTTTTCAGGGTTATATTCAAGGTGACACTACGAAAAATTTGACGATTGTTTCACGTGAAACATTTTGCACTTTTTTTCATGTGGCATAATTTTTGTGAATTTCTCACATTATTGTCGATGGGGATAAAAGAAGAGTGATTAAATTTGTCGCAAAAACGATCACATTGTTTCACGTGAAACATTTTTGCACGATTTATAATGCGATGGGCAATACGGATGTTTTCGGACATCCATTTTTTTGATTACACTTTTTTCGTTATCGTTCCATATGAACAGTCCGCCTTCATTTTCAACGATTTGCGCATATTTTTTATATTTATCATCAAGATCTTTCCTGAGGATAATCTCTCCATCGAGTCCGAGATTATTTTGGATAGCCCTTATTTTATTGCGGGCTTTTTGCTTTGAATTTGTGTAGATTTTATTATTTTTTGTATCTATTTCCAGAATTATACCCTTTTCGTCGGGGACAAATATTATATCCGGATTTTTTTGTATAAAAATATAATGGAATACACTATATATCATTGGGAAAATTCCAAGGAGGCGCAATTTCGTTTTCATAATGAGGAAGATGATTCCTCCCATAATAAACACGTATAATATCATATTATCGGGGCTTCTAAATGGGATTTCTGTGTGTGGGAGTTTTGATACAATTTCTATAAAATGTATCATCAATTCTATGGAATATTCCAATGGCCTGATGAAAATATCCGTGAGAGATCCGAGGAGGATATTTATGATTCCGAGGGGGATGATGAGGAAACTCGTTATCGGGATCGCGATGATATTCCCCGTTATATTTTGGAGGCTGAATCTATTGAATGTCGCGATGGAAATTGGGAAGGTTGAGAGAGTTGCGATCGTCGTCGTGAGGATGGACGATACTATATACGTCACGATACTATTGAGATTGTGCGTATATTTGTATAGGATTTTACTATATCTTTCATAAAATGCTATCAATGCGACGACTGCGGAAAACGACAGTTGAAAACTAACGTGGAACAATGAGGATGGATCGAAGAGGAGGATGAGAAATCCCGAGATCGCGATGTTGTTCAATGATATGGAGCGCCTCTCGAATATAATACTCATCAAAAATATGGAGATCATGATGAACGCGCGCGTTGCAGATGGTGAAAATCCAGACAATGCGAGATAAATAAACGTGAAAATTATCGTAAAAAACGATGCAATTTTCGTTGGACTAATACGCGGAAAAATATTCAATGCATACAATAAGGCATGTTTTATAATAAAATACACGATAAATGCAACGAGACTCATGTGCAGGCCCGAAATCGCGAGGATGTGGGC
>CAMYPB010000040.1 GCA_947285985.1 uncultured Holosporaceae bacterium | reverse complement strand
TATTTATATTATAGAGAGGCTCTCCCATACCCATATAAACTATGTTTGAGAGACGCTCATCACTATCCCCCCACAAACCAAGATAATCCTTCACGATAAAATATTGCCCTACTATTTCCTCAGTTGAAAGACTCCTCTTGAATCCGTTATACCCCGTATTACAAAATTTACACCCCACAACACATCCAACCTGCGATGAAACACATATCGTATTCCTCTTCTTCGATGGAATGAAAACCGTTTCAATTGTGAAAAACTTTTTTCTGTTTGTTAACGAATTTTTAATAACCGGTATGCTATTATCATTATATACAGTTCGAAATGATGGAATAGAATCTAAAGATTCTTTACTCTGACATTCACGCTCCAAAAACTCAGTGTCTTTTAAATTTTCATCATTTCGTTGTGTATCCTCGTGATCTGGGAGTTCCAAGAGAAATTTTATCGTTCCATCTTCAGATTTTTGAACATTAACGATATTCGGTCTATATATATAAAAATAATCGTCCAATTTTCTTTGGTTATTCTTATTTATGTTCGTCATCTCGAAGAATGACTTAACCCCATATCTAAAAATCCACAACAAAACCTGATCGACCTGATATTTCTTGAGTCCTAAATCATCCCTAAAAATATCGATCAATTCCTCTCTTGAAAAATTTAGTATTCCCTTCTTCATAATTTCTCTTGTATAACTTTATGCATTAAAAAATAAATTGTGTAAAATATTGATGACATATTCCGTCATTTGAAATGGTATAACAACAGAACAACTCATCTCTGTTATTGATATATGTTTTACTATAATATTCTCACTATCAAGTTTCGATAAAATATCGCGACATATAGATATATCCGTTTTTATTCCGGATCCAACAACACTCACAACCCCTATTGATTCATCAAATTCATAATCAATATCCATAGAATGCAATATATTTCTTATATCTTCGATAAAACTCTTTTCCGAAAGAAAAGAGATAATTCTCTCATCCTTTCCTATCCCAACATAAGATTCCGTTATGAATTCGATCTTTATATTGTGATCCATAAAAATCTTCAATATATCAGATAACGAGAATTTAACATTAAAAATCTTTACCATAAAACTGGACGTATTATGGGCAATCCCCGCGATTTTCTTATCTTTTGGAATATAAACTGTTTTATCGCACACTATCGTCTCTCCAGATTCCGATGAATTGTTCGTAAAACTCGACAATACCCTAAGTTTAACACCACACTGATATGCCATCAAAACGGAACGAGATTGCAAAACCTTCGCTCCAAGAGATGCGAGTTCCAACATTTCCTCATAAGATATACTAGATAATCTCCTCGAATCAAGAACAATTCTGGGATCTGCTGTATAAACTCCATCAACATCCGTGTATATAAAACATTCATCCGCGTCTATTGCGTATGAAATCGCAACGGCAGACGCATCCGATCCCCCTCGTCCTATAGTATGGATCTCACGATTATCTTCGGAAATCCCTTGAAAACCCGTTATGACAGGGACAACATCATTCTCGTATATCTCCCTCAACAAAATTTCTTTATCAACACTCTTTATCGAAGCATCCGAAAACATTCCATCGGTTATGATCGGAATCTGCCAACCCTGAAAAGATTTCGCATTTATCCCCATATTTTTTAGACATAAAGATAAAAGACCAGAGGAAACTTGTTCCCCCGAACTAATAACCGCATCATACTCACGATCAAGATTTGTCGACGAAAAATTTCGTGTCAATTCAACGAGTTGATTTGTGACACCCTGCATCGCGGAGACGACAACTGCGACATGATGATCCCCTATCGTCCTCAAATTTTTTATTACTGAGGCGACATGTTGAATTCGTGTCACAGTTGCAACAGATGAACCCCCAAACTTTAAAACGTATAGACTCATAAAATTTTTTATAACTATTCTTTATAATCAATCCAGCCTATATGTCCATCTGGTCTTTTATAGACAACATTGATCCGTCCAGAATCTGCATTCCTAAACATAACAACATTGACATCCGTCAGATCGAGTTTCATGACGGCCTCGCTAACACTAAGAGACAAAATATAACGTTCTTGCTCTGCGATGATGAGATGTTCTTCATCATTATCTAGATTGTCGTCATGATCCTTTCTTTCGAGGACGTATCCTGTTGCTTCGAGCATACTATCCTCCCAATGGGATCGACGTTTTTTATCGGTTATACGATTCTTGTGTTTTTTAATTTTTTCTTCGAGTCGTTCCAAAGACATACTAACGGCCTTATAAGGATCGTCTGAAATTCCATTTGTTTTGATGACGAATCCCTTATGGAGATATATAATTGTCTCAACTTGAAATAATTTGTTATCCTTTGAGATTGTGACGACAGAATCGATCTCACTCCCCATATATTTGTCTATCAAATTGGATATTTCAAGATTCGTGAATTCACGAAGGCTATCCCCTATATCAATTCCTTTTCCCGTTATTTTCGTTTGCATAATCATGAATCTCCATAAAAATTATAAAAACCTTGTTATATATTTCATTCTATCAAGATTCTATATTTTGAGGAAGCTTGTTTTTTTGCCCATACTTCCCTTATAATACGACGATCATATAAAAGATATCGCTATACTTATCAATACTATTAAAATCATTATATAAATAAATATATTCGTATATTTATCGATAAATCTGATAACTTTTTCTCGGAATATAAAGAAAAGAGTTGATATCAAATAGAATCGTGAGAAACGAGAGATAATCGATGCTGTTATGAACTGGAATATATCGAAATTCATAATCCCTGAAGATATTGTGATCAATTTAAAGGGGATTGGAGTGAGACCTTTTAAAATTATTATCCAAAAGCCATAATTTTGAAAAGTATCCTTTATTTTTTCAAAGGAATGCGAGAGGCCGTATAATTCTATTATGAAGGATCCCAATGTTTGAAAGAGGAAATATCCTATGGCATATCCAACAATCCCCCCCAAAACTGAGGATATAGATGTTATGAACGCTATGAAGAAACATTTATTTGGTCTATTCTTCATAATAGAGATCATAAAAATATCGGGAGGTATTGGAGAAATAAAGCTCTCTATAAACGAAAACAAACATAAAAATATATTGGATTTTTTGTGATTTGAGATTTTTTCAGATATATTATAAATTTTTTTGGAAAATGTTTGTTTTATCTCGTCTTTCACGTTAAAATTTTCTAAAATACTTTTGTTCACGTTTTATGTTATATTGTGATACAATCGTAAGATAAGTGCAAGTTATGATTTTTTAAATTATTGAGGAAAACAATGGAAAATAAATTAGGGATTACTCTTCGAGATGTCGTTGGAACAAAGGAAGTGAGAAGATTGAGACACAATGGGACTATTCCTGGGGTTATTTATGGAGACAATAAACAACCTGTGAATATCTCCCTCTCTCAAAAGGAATTGGAATCTGTTTGTTATTCAAGTGCGTTCTACAACAGTATTATAGATATTAACCTCGGATCAGAAGTTGAAAAAATCATACCAAGAGATATCGATTTCCATCCTGTCACAGACAAACCTCTTCATGTTGATTTTCAAAGAGTTGCGAAGGGTGAGAAAGTTAGGGTACACATCGCTGTCAACTTCATAAACGACGACAAATCGATAGGTTTGAAGAAGGGAGGAGTTTTGAATATCGTTGTCCACCAACTCGAATGTTTCTGTTCTCCAGACAATATTCCTGAAAAAATCACACTCGATCTCTCAGGAAAGGATATTGGATATGGATTCCTCTTGGCTGATGTTAATCTCCCAGAAGGTATCGTTCCATCGAATCCAGAAAGAGATTCTGTCATCGCGACGATCGTTGGAACGCGTGCGACAGCCTCAGAAGAATCTGACGAATCGTCTTCATCATCTGATTCTTCAACTTCTTCAACATCATCTGAATCGTCATCAGAATCATAAAAATTTTTATATAGGTTTTAGGATAATTTATTATGTTTTTAATAGTTGGACTTGGAAATCCCGGACTGCAATATTCTCACACAAGACACAATGTTGGATTTTTGTGTGCTGATAGGATTGCATTTTATTTGGGTTTTCCAACTTTTAAGGAAAAATTTGAATCTCTCATAACCGAGAGGAATTTTGATGCTAATAAAATCATTATCCAAAAGCCTCAAACATATATGAATCTTTCAGGGAAGAGTGTTATGCAGATAACCTCTTTCTATAAGATTCATTCTGAAGATATCGTTGTCATACATGATGATATCGATCTCGATCCCTTCGATGTGAGGATTAAGTTTTCAGGGGGACACGGGGGACACAATGGACTTCGAAATATCGATGAATCAATTGGGAAAAATTATTGGAGAATAAGAATTGGTGTGGGACGCCCTCCATCAAAACTCGAGGTCTCAAATTATGTTCTCTCGAATTTTTATCCCGATGAACTAACAAAATTGCAGTCTATCTTCGATATAATATCGAAGCATATCGCATCTTTCATGTTGTCATCCGATAAACAGAAGGAATCGCAGGACATAACATCCAGTATAAAAGAATATATAAAAAGTATATGATAATAAAAGCTATCTGGATATCAATAATGTTTATTTCAATTTTTGGATTTCTTTTTGTTTCTTCTTTTGGTATACCTATAGAAGAAGCGTTCTACGAAACTGAAGAGGTTATAGTTTTGGGGTATGAATGACAAAGACAATCCAAAAACTTTGATGGAGCATATAATAGACTTGAGATCTGTTATCTTCCATTCTTTTGTCTTCATAATTTTTTGTATGATCTTATCCGGGATATTTATCGATGATATAACAAATTTTATATTATCACCCATAATAAAATTTATTCCAAAATCTACGAAAGTTGTATACACATCCATAACGGAACCCTTCACAACGCATATGCGTATAACATTTTATACATCCCTATTTTTTTCATTTCCGTATATAATGTTTGAGATCTGGAAATTCATAAGACCCGCTCTAACACAAAAGGAAACATATTATATAAAATACATAATGATATCATCATATATTTTATTCATATTAGGCTCAATTTTTGCATTTTATATTGTTGTTCCAAACATAATCTCTTTTCTGACGTCCTCATCGGAATCTGGCAATAATTTTATGCAATTTCTTCCAAAGATGAGTGAGAATGTTTCTTTTATTTTAATTTTAATTTTATCGTTTGGATTGAGTTTTCAAATTCCGATCGTCATGATATTGCTCGACAGACTTCATATCGTGAGTATACAGATACAAAAAAGAGTTTGGAGAGAGTTTGTGATGTGTATTGTGATATTATCCGCAATAATAACTCCCCCCGATGCGTTTAGTATGATATTGTTATCTGTTCCTTTAATTTCATTATATTTTGTATCAATTTTTATATGTTCCAAATTTTTCACAATAAAAAAACAATAGATTTCAAACTGTCTTTTTATTTATACTCTCGCTCTTCAATTTCATACCTCCTAGAATAATATTCTCTGGTATACGGAGATCTATATACTTCACTGTGTTTCTATTGATATTATATTCTTTGAGTATGATGGACAATATCTCTAGAGCATGTTCAATATTTTCTTCCGGGAGTTTCACAATGATTCCGGAGGATACTATGAGGTCCCATCTTCTATTCCTAACAAACGACAATGAATTCAATTTCTTTTTAACAACATAAAATTTATCAATAATTGATAACATATTGTCTATATTTTTCGGAGAATTTTCTCCTGTTATGATTGGGAAGTTATAGTTCTCCTTATCTTTTATACTTGTTATGATATCCCCTTCCTTTGAAACAAGGAAGAAATTATCATTTTTTTGATATATTGCGATAGGTTTTTTTTTCTCTATCAAGATATTGATTGTATTCGGAAGTTTCTTCACGACGACAACTGATTTTATCCACGGGTTCTTCATGATGTCGTCCTTTATATTATGCGAGGATTTTATGAAAATATTATCACCTTTTTTTAAAGGTATATCCCCTATATGATCCCTTTCCCCCTCTATATTGATATTCTCAATATTGAATCCTAAATATGATGAAGAAACAATCAAAATATTATTACAAAAATCATATATATTATCAAAATACTTATAAATACACAACGATAAACTCAAAAATATAACGGATACAGAATAAAGGCGAATCGTCTTGAAATTAATTTTTTTTTTAATCTGCCTTTTCGATTTATTATATTTGTTTTTTTTCTTTAAATTAGTCACGATTTTTATATATTTCGCAGTTTTGTGATTATCCATGGAGATTATTATACCAAAAACATTTTTCAAAATGTTTAGAAAAATTAACTCGAAAAATCATGACAAAATATATAAAATTGTATTAGTTTTACGTTTTTAAAGCGAAAAAATGGTCATATCAAAAAAATTTATAACAAAAATCCTGCTTATGTCGTGTTTTATGATCATTCCCAACAAATCCTGTGCTTTTGAAGAGGAATCGTTGTATGAGGGAGATATCGTCGATATATACGATCCCCTCGAACCATACAATAGAGTTATGTTCAAAATAAATGATCTTCTGGATCGCTCTTTAATTGTTCCTATTGCATCGTCTTATAAATATTTTGTTCCAAATTTTATTCAAAATAGTATAAAAAATATAACATACAATTTCTTCGCTCCAATTCGTCTCATAAATTTTGTCTGCCAGGGAGAAGGAGAAAAAGCGACGAAAACATTCCTCGGATTTTTCATGAATATTTTCTTCGGATTTTTTGGGGCTTTTGATGTTGCATCGAAGTGTAAACTTTCGACGAACGACACGTCCTTCTCGAAAACCCTCAAAAAATGGGGTGCAAAACCAGGACCTTATATCGTCCTTCCGATCGTTGGATCAACGTCCCTTCGCGGACTCGTTGGAAAAATCTCGGATTCATTTATGAGTCCATCAACTGAACTCATGTTCCTCCATTATAAAAAGAGAACGAGAAGATCTATATACTACACGATGTATACAATGGATCTCTTCGTATCGCGCGTCGAACTATTGGGCCTCATGAACGATATCAACAAAACTTCAATCGACAAATATGCGGCCATAAGAAACGCAGTTATGTCAAATGAACAATAATATTTATTATAATAATAATAAAAAAATTGAGGAGTGCTATGAAAACACTAGCGCTCCCTATATCCTTCGCCTTCTTCGATAGAATATGATAATCTCTCGACACACGATCAACAACGGATTCTATCGCTGTGTTCAAGGCCTCCGTTATTAATATTATAAAATACGATAACATAACATATAATCTATTATGTGGTATACAATATATTTCAATCAACACAAACGGAAATAAAAACAATTCCTGTCGAAAAGCTCTCTCCTTCCATAAAAATTTCAGTCCTGATATAGAATATTTCGATGCATTTAATATATTCTTTATAGATTGCATATGCCCCCTCTTTTTTCTTTATAAAAACAAAATCCTCATCTAAAAAGACTATTTTCAAGATTTTGTATACTATGATTCAATCCAAGAAAATCTATAAGAGAGTATATCATCTTTCCAGTTTGATAACTTTTCTCTGGATTTATACCATCTATAAATTCCTGTCTATACTTTTTATATTCCTTTGAAAACCATGCAATACATGGAATTTCAAACATATGACATGTTCCTATACTCTCCATATGCGCATGTATACTATTTGGATCTTCATAAACATCATCCCCATGATCTGAGAAGTATATCATCGCTCGTACTCCAGAAATATTATGAAGTTCTGAGATTATACTTTGCAATATAAAATCTGTGAAGAGTATACTATTGTCATATTCAGAAACCT
>CAMYPB010000039.1 GCA_947285985.1 uncultured Holosporaceae bacterium | reverse complement strand
TCACATCATCCCCCACAACGCAATATGTTTTTTCTTTACAACCATAAAAAAAATTTAAAATTGTCCCCATTCATCTTCTGTAATAATTTTTATTCCTAAATCCATTGCTTTTTTCAATTTTCCTCCTGGTTTTTCTCCAATGATAAGATAATCTATTTTACTTGACACAGAAGATCCAATATTCGCCCCCAATTTTATTGCTTTTTGTTTTGCTTCATCACGACTCATATTCGTCAATTTCCCTGTGAACATAACAGTCTTTCCATAAAATTCATTATTAGTATTGTATACTACATCTTCTGTTGGATATATTATATTTATATATTGTAATAAATTATTAATAAATATCTTATTATTTTCATTATTTATAAAATCATATATATCTTGTGCGACGAGATCTCCTATACCATCTATTTCCTTTAATTCATCAATTTCGCAATTCAAAAAATTATCTAAATTTTTAAATTTATTTGATATAGAATTTGCAGAAATCTCACCCACATTATTTATTCCGAGGGATGTTATAAATCGGACGAAACTTATTTCCCGACTTTTTTCGATACTATTCAGGAGATTATTGACTGACAGGTCTCCAAAACCTTCCTTCTTCTTGATTGTATCAACATATTTATGCAGATTGAAGATATCGACGGGATTCTTCAATATTCCGTCCTTATAGAAAAGTTCTATCTGTTTCTTTCCAAGTCCCTCTATATTGAAACATTTTTTTGATACAAAGTATATAATATATTGTATAACCTGGCTTGAACATCCATAATGATTTGGACAATACAATATTATCCCGGAATTATCACGCTTCAATTTTGTTCCACAACACGGACAATTTTGAGGTATCTTGAAATCATAGACATTTTCATCGCGTCTATCTAAATTGACGGAAATAATTTTCGGAATGACGTCTCCAGAACGTTTAATTTTAACAAAATCCCCTATTTTTAAATCGAGTCTTTTTATTTCATCAAAATTGTGGAGAGTGGAACGAGAAATAATTGCCCCTCCGATATTTATTGGCTGGAGTATTCCAACGGGCGTAATATTTCCCGTACGTCCAACATTTATCTCTATATCCAACAATTTTGTCTCGACTTCTTCAGGAGGAAATTTAAGGGCGATCGAATGACGAGGTGTACGTCCAACAAATCCCAATCTCTCTTGCCATTCTATATTATTCAATTTAAAGACGGCCCCATCTATTTCATAGGGGAGATTATTCCTTGAATCTATCATATCGTGATATGACGTCATTATCTCATCAATATTATTACAGATCCGACAATCCGTCGTCTCGAATCCCAACCCCTTCAGAAATTTCATTATTTCATATTGCGTGTTAAATCTTAGATCGTTGGATTTTATGTAATACGCGAAAAATTTTAGATTTCGAGATTCTGTTATTTTGGGATCGAGTTGACGTAATGATCCACTCGCCGCATTCCTTGGATTCGAAAAAAGTTGTTCTCCATTTAATGATCGTATTTTATTTATATCATTGAACGAAGAAATGGGCATATAAACTTCCCCTCGTATTTCGACGACATCTTCCATACTATCGATTTTATGGGGTATATTTTTTATAGTCTTTATATTATCCGTGATATTTTCCCCTATGTTTCCATTTCCCCTCGTTGAAGCAATATCCAGGATTCCGTTCCTATATATAATCGATGCAGACAATCCATCGATCTTGTGTTCCGAACAAAAACTCAATTTTTCGATGGGAACTTTCAGAAATCTTGAAATACGTTCTATAAAATCCATCATATCATCTCGATCAAACGCATTATCAAGGGAGAGCATAGGATTTGTATGCCTAACTTTCGCGAAAGGTTCGAGTTTTGTTGGACCAACATTTTGAGAGGGAGAATCAGGAAGGATGAGATCAGGATATAACCCCTCCAAATAATTTAATCTCCTCCTCAATTCGTCATACTCAAAATCCGTTATGATAGGCATAGATTTGTTGTAGTATAGATCATCATGATATCGAATCTTATCCGATAGATCATGAATCTCGATCTTTGCCTCCTCTTTTGATATCGTCATAATTTTTCACTCCAATAATTTAAAATAAATACAATTAAAATCTCAAAGCTTCTATAGGGTCAAGTTTTGCGGCCTTTCGTGCGGGATATATCGTCGCAATAAAACTCAATAATATAGAAAAACAGACTATATATATTATTTCCGTATAATCAATTTTCGAAGGTATATGAGAGAGGAAGTATATCTCCTCACTAAAAAGCGGACCATTCGAAAATTGTTCAAGAAATTGTTTTATTCTATCAATATTCAAGGAGACGATCATCCCCAAGAATAATCCAAATAACGTCCCAAAAACCCCAATAAAAGACCCTATATAAAAAAATATCTGAAGAATCGAATTCTTTGTTATACCCATCGTCCTAAGAATTGCGATATCCTTCGTCTTGCTATTCGTCAGCATCGTCAAGCCCGATATAATATTGAAAACTGCAACCAAAACAATGATCCCCAAAATAAGAGTCATAACATTCTTCTCGACTTTGACAGCATGAAATATATTTGCATCTGAATGTTGCCAATCCAAAACCCTAAAATTTTCTCCACAAATTTGCGAGATTTTGTTAGTAATTTTATTTGTATTTTCAACATTATTCACAAAAATTTCAATATAAGAGACAGAATTATTCATATTGAAAAAGTTTTGAGCTGTTTTCAAGGGCATAATAATTATATTCTTGTCATAATCAATCATACCCGCCTCAAATATACCTGCTATCATGAAGCTCTCTTGTTTTGGGAGATTTCCAAAGGGAGTTATGACACCTTCTGGAATCATGATAGAAATCTGTTTTCCAATGGTCGTATTCAAGAGTTCGGCCAATCTTTTTCCTATGTATATTCTATTTCCCGAAAAATCATAGTCTGAATATGTAATCAATTTATCGGATATTATATTCTTTTTCTGAAGATCATCCTTCGAAAAACTGTGGATTATGATTCCCCTCGTATTTTTCGAACTCAATATAATAGCCTGCTTTTCAATAGTTGGTATGGCATGTTTTATCTCCTTCAAAGAAGTTATATTTTGTTTCAATTTGTCATAATCTTTTATATTCTTCGCATTGACATCATTGACGATTATGTGTCCCTTCATTCCGATGATCCTCGATAAAAGATCCTCCTGAAATCCGTTCATAACAGACGTCACAATGATCAATGTTGCAACCCCAAGAGAAATCCCAATGAAAGAAAACCACGTCACAATAGATGCGAAACCTTTATTCGCGCGTATGTAACGCCAGGCAATAAATTTTTCTAACGACATTTTCTAAAAACTTTCTATACAATTCAAAATATTCAAGATATGATACAACATATAACAACATATCCTCAATCCTCTAAAAAAATAAACACTATACAATACTTATAACATGGATCTATATACATCATGACATTTCGTACACAACTTTTTCGTATAAAAATTTTATGCCCATAGAATATTTTGACGAAACAACAATATTGCGATACAATGTGGAATATATAAATAATATTTCAATCAGAGGGTATTTTATGAAAATTATAAATAAATTATTATTAATTTGTTCAGCTTTCGTTTTGACGAATGAAAACATGAACACAATGGGCGCGCAATTTATTCGTATAAAAGACATTACGCATGCTGGAAGAACACAACAAGAAAGAAACGCTCAACTTGAAGCCGTGAGGATAGCTGTTGATCATCTTGGAAATAGTGCGTGGAAACGTGTATCTCAATATGCGAATTGCGGACTCAATGCGAAGGAATGTAAAACTGTTTGGGAAAGGTGTATAAATCCAAGACGCCCTATGTCTGTAGCCGAACTTCACAGCTTTGCATATTATTACAATCAATATAAAAATGACATTAAACAAATGAGAGTTCATTTTTATAATAGACCTGAAGGATTTGTGGAGAGAATACACGAATATGCACGTAGTGCAATGTATGATAAAATACAAGTCCTCCAAAATGCAATAAGAGAAGAAGAGCAAAAAATAATGAATGATCCAAGTTATGAGTTGGATGGCAGGCTCAACATAGAAATGATTGAACTTCAGATCAACTCTTTATCTGCAATGGATCTCGATTCATACACTCTCTATCGATTGATAACGAATAAATAGAATTATTTTATTCAATATGTTTATTCATATCGAGTTCTTTGAGTATTTCGCGGGCACGTTTTATCACTTTTTGAGGGACTCCCGCGATTGACGCGACGTGTATTCCATAGGATTTATTTGCGAATCCATGTTTGATTTTGTGCATAAAAATTATGTTGTCGTTTTTCTCTTCGACGTGAACTGTTATGAATTGTAGATTTTTAATAGTATTTTCTAGATTTTTCAGTTCGTGATAGTGTGTTGCGAATATCGTTCGACATTTTATATCGTCGTGGATCGATTCAACAACGGCCCGTGCGATTGAGAGTCCATCATACGTCGATGTTCCGCGTCCTATTTCATCGAGTATGACGAACGATTTTTCTGTCGCCTGGCACAAGATTGTTGCGGTTTCTATCATTTCGACCATAAAAGTTGAACGACCAGACGCAATATCGTCCGATGCCCCCACGCGACTAAAAATTTTGTCGACAATCCCGATTTTCGCGCTCTCTGCTGGAACGTATGACCCTATATGAGAGAGTATGACGATAATCGCATTCTGTCGCAGGAACGTACTTTTTCCGCCCATATTCGGACCCGTCAACAACGAGATATACGACTTTTCGTCCATCGAACAATCGTTTGACACGAAATTTTCTCCCATCTGAGAGAGACTCATCTCAACGACAGGATGTCGTCCGTTTTTTATGGACATAATTTTTTCGTCGACGATCTCAGGACGTGTGTAATCCCTTTGAATCGCGAGATCAGAAAGAGATGTCACACAATCGAGGAACGAGATTTTATAACATAGATTTTCCAAATATTTTTTATAAAATTGTATTTTTCGACAGAGATCCTCGAATATAATAAATTCACGACGTATCGTATCAGATTCCGCGGAATAAATCTTGTTTGCAATTGTCATGAGTTCGTGCGTTGTATACCTCATAACAGATGCAAGAGTTTGACGATGTATGAATTCATAGGGAACCTTGTTCATGTAGTTTGATGAAATTTCTATAAAATACCCGATAATATTATTATGTTTGATTTTCAAATTTTGTATTTGCGAGAGATTGACATATTTTTCTTGCAGGCCCTTTATAATGAACTCACTATTTTGAAGTATATCGCGATATTCATCGAGTTCCCTGTCATATCCCTTCTTGATGAAATTTCCGTCTCGAACGAGATTTGGAACATCGTCTTGCATGGCATTATTTAAATTATGTAATAAATTTTCCATACCTTCAAATGTCATACTCAAAGGCTTCAATATGTCGTATTTTGAGATAATTTTATCGATATTTTTAGATATTGCGAGTGCGAAACGAACGCAATTCAAATCCTTTGGTCCAGATTTTTCCATGAAAATACGAGAACATGAACGTTCGACATCTGGGAAATCTGAGAGTATACTCCGAATATCTGAGAGTATAGATTTATTATTCATAAAGAAATCTATATAATCTAGACGCTTATTTATTTTATCAATATTTGAAAGGGGCGATGAAATCCAATTTGTGAGGAGTCTTGATCCTGGGGATGTCAATGTGTTGTCGATATTATCGAGGAGACTTCCTTTCCTATCTCCCGACAATGTTTTTTGAAGTTCCAGACTTTTTCGTGTGAAAAAATCTATCTGCATAAAATCGGATGAATTTATCATTTTAGGAATTGAGAGATTGATTTTCGTTTCGATATAGACGGACGAAATATATTCAACTATCGCGGAGGCCGCGTCTAAAACGTGATCCGAGAAATTTCCAAATGCATCTATAAATTTCACACCATAAAAATCAGAGAGTCTTTTTATAGACGAACTCTGAACGAATTTCGCGTTTGGAAGGGGATGGATAATGGATCTATAATGTGACAAATAAGACAGTATATCGGAATTATTCAATAATTTGTCCGGACAAATTATTTCAGATGGAGAAATTTTTTCAATAGAAGACATAATATCATTTTTATTTATTTCTTCAACGAAAAATTTCCCTGTCGATATATCAGCGTAGGCCAATCCTATGTTATTATTATCATTTGGAGACCCAATCGAAATAGAGAGCAAATAATTATTTGTTTTATTATCTATTAGTGAGGATTCGATAAGTGTTCCTTGAGTAACGACACGTATAACTTTTCTTTCAACTGTCGCTTTACATCCTCGTTTCGCTCGGGCTTCTTCTGGAGTTTCAGTTTGTTCACAAATCGCAACTCTATATCCTTTTTTTATGAGTTTTGTGAGATACATTTCATGAGCGTGCCATGGAACGCCACACATCGGCATACCCGTTGATTTTTGAGTTAAAACGAGTCCCAACTCTTTCGATACGATCCTCGCATCCTCAAAAAATAACTCATAGAAATCCCCGAGTCTATAAAATAAAAGACAGTCATTATACTTTTCTTTTATTTCTAGATATTGATTCAACATTGGGGTTTTCTTGATACCCTCAAATAATTCTTCGGATTCTACCGTATTTGTATTACGAGCCATGTAATTTGTATTCTCAATTCTGTCCCTGATAATCTATGGTGATTATATCCAAATTTTTACGTAAATAAGAAACAATTTCTTCGAAAATATATTCTGGTGCAGACGCACCTGATGTTATTCCGAAACTTTTTATATTATCAAACCATTTTAAATCTATATCACTAGTATTTTCTATCTGATATACTCTCTCTATACCATGTTCTATTCCGACTTCTTTTAGACGACATGTATTCGATGAGTATAACGATCCAACGACTAACAAAAGATCTATATTGCTCGATATATTTTTCACAGCTTCTTGACGATCTTTCGTTGCATAACATATATTGTCTTTCGATTCAGATTCTATATGAGGGATCTTCCTCTTCAACGATTCTATAACATTGTTTATTGAATATCGATCGAGAGTCGTTTGAGTGTAATACACGACTTTTTTGTCACTCAAATCCGGAAGAAGATCGATATCCATCTCGTTATAGACGACGTATGCACGAGATTTCAACGTATGGCCCAGGAGTCCTATAACTTCAGGATGAGATCTATGCCCGATGATAATAATAACTTTCCCCTGTTCCGCACTATTTTTTATGGATTTTTGAATGGATTTCACAACAGGACAAGTTCCATCAATAATCGTTATATTTTTTTGCTCTGCGATATGGAATAATTCCTCAGAAACTCCATGCGCAGAAAACATGACGACTCCACCCTCTGGAACATCGTTGATAGAATCAACTTTTATTATACCATTGTCTAATAATTTTTGCATAAAAATTTTATTGTGTATGATATCTTCAATTATATAAACTTTTTTATAAAGTTTTATGATTTGTTCAACCATCTTGACAGCCCGATTGACTCCCGAACAAAATCCCCGCGGACTAATCAAATAACAATTAATAGACATAATATAAAAACAAAAAATAAACTATCAATCCCCATGATATACAAGAATAAAAAAAAACTCAACATCATGTTGACAATTTTTTGAATCCACGAATTTGTCAAGCAAAATTTTTTTTTTTTTTTTGAAATTATTAACGTTTTTTTAACTAATTTTGTTCAAACCTATAATCATGATTTAGAGTATGAAAAAGTTTGATGGAGGGAGGATTTTTTTATGTCGAACATATTATATTTGATGAAGAGGAATATCGATAAATTCCTACAGATATTCGTTGATGAAAAAAATATAGAGCTTCGAGAGATATGTGGGGGAGTTATAAAGAATAAGATTATATCGGACATATCGACTCCCAATCAGATTATGATGTATATCAGTATGGACGAGAAGATTCCCCTCGACATAATCTTGAAAACGCGAAATATTTCATGTCGACGTTTGGATCCCCTTGATATTTCGTCTGA
>CAMYPB010000038.1 GCA_947285985.1 uncultured Holosporaceae bacterium | reverse complement strand
ATCTTTTTCTTTCTGATATCGACAATATTTTCTTCTAATTCCTGACGCAATTTATCACATTCTTCAGAAAGATTTACACTTGCGAGCATATCACGTATAGCTTCCGCTCCAATACTCACCTTAAAAGAATCCTCTCCATACTTATCGATAGCATTTTGATAATCCTCTTCAGAAATTGATTCGAATTGCGAGAAGTGACTAAATCCAGGATCAATAACTACATATCTCTCGAAATACAATATTTTCTCCAATTCTTTGACACCACGATCAAGAATCATCGAAATACGGCTTGGAATAGATTTCATAAACCAAACATGAACAACGGGAGCAGCAAGTTCTATGTGTCCCATACGTTCACGTCTAACACGGCTAAGTGTGACTTCAACGCCACACTTTTCGCACACAACTCCTTTATATTTCATTCTCTTATATCGTCCGCAAAGACATTCATAGTCTTTTATAGGACCAAATATACGAGCACAAAACAATCCATCACGTTCTGGTTTGAAAGTTCTATAGTTTATGGTTTCTGGTTTTTTGACTTCCCCATAAGACCACGATCTTATTTCTTCAGGACTTGCAACCGAAATTCTGATCGCATCGAAATCACTCACTATCCCACTTTTATCTGAAGATGACATAACTTTATCAAAACTCATAAAACTACTGCTCTCCTTAAGCATCCTTATTTTTTCCTGATAATTTCTCAAATGATAAACTCAATCCCAAAGATCGCAATTCTTTGACTAAAACATTGAATGATTCTGGAGTGTCAGGCTCAACTTCATTTTCACCTCTAACTATAGATTCATACACTTTAGTACGCCCCTTCACATCATCTGATTTCACGGTCAACATTTCTCTCAAAACATGAGCAGCACCATATGCTTCAAGAGCCCAGACTTCCATTTCCCCAAATCTTTGCCCTCCAAATTGTGCCTTACCTCCTAGAGGTTGTTGAGTTATCAAACTGTAAGGTCCAACAGATCTCGCATGTATTTTATCATCAACTAAGTGATGAAGTTTCAACATATACTTCGTACCAACAGTTATCTTCCTATCAAATGGCTCTCCCGTCCTTCCATCATACAAAGTAACCTGCCCAGATTTATCAAGACCTGCCATTTCCAATCCGTTTTCTATATCACTCAATTTCGCACCATCGAAAACAGGAGTTGCAACGGGAAGCCCATGACTCAAATTTTCAGCTAACTCTAAAAATTCATCATCTTTCAATTCGTTGATATCATGAATATCTTCTTCATCAGTATATAACTTTATGACAGAATCTTTTAATTCACTTAAAGTCGAATGATGTTTTCTATATTGTTCCAAAGCGTATTGAATCTTCTTTCCAAGGCCTTTTGCAGCCGCTCCAAGATGAGTCTCTAAGATCTGACCAACATTCATACGAGAAGGTAACCCCAAAGGATTCAATATAATATCAACAGGGGTTCCATCCTCTAGATACGGCATGTCTTCAATAGGGAGAATTCTCGAAACAACTCCCTTATTTCCATGACGTCCCGCCATCTTATCTCCAGGTTGTATCTTCCTCTTATTAGCAACGAAAACTTTCACAAGCTTCAAAACTCCAGGAGGCAAATCATCCCCTTTCCTGAGTTTATATACACTTTCTTCAAATGTTTTTTGTATCCTCTCAACCTTTTCATCAAATTGTTTTACTAACAAATCTATAGTCTCTTGAACAGATGCTTTTTTGACCTGCACTTTTTTTATTTTATAAAACGACAAATCCTCGAGCATCTCTTCCGTTATCGTGGTCCCTTCACTAACGCCTTGAAGTCCAGATATGTGCTTTTCCCCGATTAAACGGTCTTTTATATGCATGAAATAAGTATGCTCTAAAATTCTTTTTTCATCATCCCTATCTTTTGCAAATCCTTCTATCATCTGGCGTTCTATTGCGATCGTTCTTTCATCTTTTTCGACTCCGCGTCTCATAAGAACGCGTACTTCAACAACTGTCCCAGAAATTCCAGGAGGGACCCTAAATGAACTATCTTTCACATCTGCAGATTTTTCCCCGAAAATCGCTTTCAATAACTTTTCTTCAGGAGTTGTTGGAGATTCTCCTTTAGGTGTAACTTTCCCAACAAGTATATCACCAGGCTCGACCTTCGCGCCAACATACACTATTCCTGACTCATCAAGATTTTTTAAAGAATCTTCCGCAATATTTGGGATATCCCTAGTTATTTCCTCATTTCCAAGTTTCGTATCGCGAGCAACAACCTCAAAACTTTCAATATGTATAGACGTTAAAACATCATTCTTGACAATATCCTCAGAAAGAACTATAGAGTCTTCAAAATTGTATCCTTGCCATGACATAAATGCAACAAGAAGATTTCGACCAAGAGCTAATTCCCCACAATCCGTTGAAGGACCGTCTGCGATTATATCACCTGCTTCAATATAATCTCCCGTTCTAACAAGTGGTTTTTGATTGATACAAGTCCCCATATTTGAACACTGGAATTTCAGAAGGTTATAAACATCAGCTCCAGTTTGATCTTCTCCCAAAACACGAATAACTATTCTTTTCGCATCAACATGATCAACAATTCCAGATCTTTTTGCAATAACAGATGATCCAGAGTCTTTCGCAATAACAGACTCCATTCCAGTTCCAACAAGAGGAGCCTCAGATTTTAATAACGGGACAGCTTGACGTTGCATGTTAGATCCCATAAGTGCACGGCTCGCATCATCATTTTCAAGAAATGGAATCAAAGCAGCTGCAACAGAAACAACTTGTTTTGGAGAAACATCCACAAAAGAAATTTCCGATTTTAATTTTTTACCTACTTCTCCAGCTGTACGACATATAACAAGATCATCCAAAATATTCCCATCCTTATCAGTTGCGATATTCGCTTGCCCAACAGAATATTTCCACTCTTCCGTTGCAGTTAAATAGACAACTTCATCCGTGACACGACCATCAACAACACGTCTATAAGGGCTCTCTATAAATCCATACTTATTTATCTTCGTATAAGATGCGAGTGAATTGATCAAACCAATATTCTGTCCTTCAGGAGTTTCAATTGGACACAACCTTGAGTAATGAGTTGGATGAACGTCACGTACCTCAAAACCTGCCCTCTCCCTAGACAATCCTCCGGGTCCCAATGCGGAAAGTCGTCTTTTATGTGTGACTTCTGACAAAGGGTTCGTCTGATCCATAAATTGGGACAATTGTGATGAAACAAAGAAATCCTTTATAGCAGTAATCAAAGGCTTCGCATTTATCAAATCACTTGGAACAAAATTATCAATATCATTCGTTGCCATCTTTTCGCGAATAGCTCGTTCCATCCTTATCATTCCAACACGACATTGATTTTCTATCAACTCCCCAACGGAACGGACCCTTCTATTTCCAAGATTATCGATATCATCAACTTCCCCTACACCATCTTTCAAGGCCAATAAAACCTTCAATATTGCAATGATATCACTTTTTTGGATCGTTCGAATATTATCTGGAGTATTGAGTCCTAATCTATCGTTAATCTTCGCTCGTCCAACGATCGACAAATCATATCTACCAGGATCAAATATCAAAGAATGTAATAAATTTTCCCCTCCGGAAATCGTTGGAGGTTCTCCTGGGATCAAAGACCTATATAATTCCATCAAAGCTTCTTCCCTGTTACAACACTTTGAGTACGCGAATGTATTCATTATATAGGGACCAGCTGTTACATTATCAACAAACAAAACAGACAATTTTTTCAATGACAAATTTTTCACTATTTCAAATGTCTCTTCTGTTATCTGGTTTCCTGCTTCTAAATATATCTCTCCCGTTGATTCATCTATATGATCTGATGCTAGATACTTACCTATGAGATCAACATCTTCGACAAAAATGTTTTTGACACCTTTATTTTCAAGTTGAGTCAAAATTCTTGGAGTAAGCTTCGTTCCAGATGTCGCGATAACTTCTTTCGTGTCAGAATCTATTAAATCTCTCTCTAGACGTATACCTCTTAGATGATTTTTATTGAAAGGAACGGACCATCCATTTTTAACTTTCTTATATACAATAGTCTCATAGAATGAATTTAATATCTCTTCTCGAGACATACCAGTTATATATTTCGACTGAATTTCCTCACCGTTTTTCAGATTTTTTCTGTATTCCTCAGTCTCTCGACTTTCAAGGCACATCAAAAATGTCGTAGCTAGAACCTTTCTTCTTCTGTCTACTCTAACATAGAGTACATCTCGATGATCAAATTCGAAATCTATCCACGATCCTCTATACGGAATTATTCTGGCAGCAAACAAATATTTTCCAGATGAATGAGTCTTTCCTTGGTCATGATCAAAAAACACACCAGGACTTCTATGCATTTGAGAGACTATAACCCTTTCTATACCATTAAATATGAAAGTTCCTCTATCAGTCATTAAAGGAACATCTCCCAAATAAACTTCCTGCTCTTTTATGTCCTTTATCGTACGTGCATTCGTGTCAAAATCAACATCCCAAATAACGAGTCTAAATTTTCCACGCAAAGCTGAAGAATACGTTCCCCCTCTTTGACGACATTCTATCTCTGTATATTTTGGTTCATCAAAATAATACCCACAAAACTCTAACTGAGATTTTCCGGCTGAATCTTTTATAGGGAAAAAAGAATTGAAAATTTCAAATAATCCCACATTCTCCTTTTTATCGTCAGGAATTCCATTTTGTAAAAATGTATCAAAAGAACTCTTCTGCAATGCTATAAGATCTGGTAAAGGAGTCTTTTCTTTAACTCGGCCGAATGACCTACGAAAACGTTTGCGTCCAGTATATGATCTGACCATAACTATATAACCTTCTAAAAACAATCAACAAACAAAAAATTAGAAGAGGAAATATCATTCCTCTCCTTTTGTCTATAAAAAATTATTTTATAGATACTTTTGCTCCAGCTGCTTCTAATTGTTTCTTAATTTTTTCAGCTTCATCCTTCGAAACTCCAGTTTTCAAAACTTTTGGAGCTCCTTCAACGAGATCCTTAGCTTCCTTCAAACCTAAATCAGGAAGAATTGCTCTGACCTCTTTAATAACATTGATCTTTCCAGCACCCGCATCATCAAGATGAACATCAAATTCTGTCTTTTCTTCTTGAGCAGCACCCGATGAAACAGGACCCGACGCAACTGCAACAGCAGCTGCTGCACTAACTCCCCATTTCTCTTCCAACATTTTTGAAAGTTCTGCAGCTTCTAAAACTGTTAAATTAGACAACTCTTCTACGATTTTATTTAAATCTGCCATTTTATATACTCCTTCTATAAAAAAATAAATTAATTAATACTAAAAATCAGTTCTTTGCAGCAACAACTCTAGCAATACGACTTGATGGTTCCTTAACTGTACGCACAATTTTCGTAGCAGCAGCTGTAAGCAATCCAACAAGTTTTCCTCTGAGTTCGTCCAAAGATGGAAGTTCAGCAAGAGACTTAATCTGATCAGATGTAATAAACTGACCATCCATAATCCCCCCTAAAACACTCATCTTATCATTTGACTTAACAAAATCAACTATAGCTTTAGCCATCTCAACAGGATTATTTGAATAGGCCAAAGCAGTTGGTCCCTCTAAATAATCACTCAATGGTTCAAACTCAGAATCTTTTATTGCTATGCGAGCCAACGTATTCTTGAGAACTTTAAAATTGGCCTTTGCTTTGTGCATATCTCGACGAAGCTTTGTAATCTCATCAACTGTTATTCCAAACGACCTGTTCACAGCTATAACAGTCGAAGAATTATTAAGCTCACCTTTAATATGCGACACGAAAGACTCTTTCTCTAATCTCTTCATAGTTCGCTGATACTCCTCATATCATATAAATTAGAAATCACAATAATGAGATCTCCAACAAAACATACAAAAATGGACATAACCAATGGTCCACATCATTTTTTCTACAGAAGGAATATAAAAAATTACCAACCACATCCTTCTGTCTATTGTAGGCGACATTGTATATACAAAATGTCTTTACTTAATTAACGAAATCAAACCTACAGTCTATGACAGCATCCAACTCCACAAAATAACAAAATGGAACCAGACACTTTTTGAGAGATAAATATACATCATCTCTCAAAACTCCTAAAAACTCTACTATATAACGAACGTTATACCAATTCCCATCGTGGAACTCAAACTTATCTTTTTCAAATAAACCCCTTTGATTCCTGCAGGCTTTGATTTCATAACTGCGTCATATATCGCTTTGATATTTTCGCAAAGAGCATCATTCGAAAAACTCGCCTTTCCAACACCCGCATGAATGATACCATTCTTCTCGGTTCTGTACTCAACTTGTCCACCCTTCACATTTTTTATAGCATTTTCTACATCATTTGTGACGGTTCCAAGCTTTGGATTTGGCATTAAACCTTTAGGACCTAAAATCTTTCCAACACGTCCAACTAAAGGCATCATATCTGGAGTCGCAATACAGCGATCGAAAGGCATATTTCCTTTCTGTATCATATCGACTAACTCTTCAGCCCCAACAATTTCAGCACCTGCTTTCTTTGCTTCTTCAGCTTTCTGATCCTTCGCGAAAACCGCAACCCTATAAGTTTTTCCTGTGCCATGTGGAAGACTGACAACATTCCTTACATTTTGCTCAGGTTTTTTCGTATCAATCCCGAGCATCATGCAAATTTCAACTGTTTCATCAAACTTCGCATTCGCGTTCTTCTTAACTAATTCTATAGCTTCATTCAAAGAATAAACCTTATTTAAATCAAGATCTTTTCTGATATTACGCAATCTTTTTCCAAATTTTGCCATAAAATTAGCCCTCCACAACTTCGACGCCCATAGATTTCGCAGATCCGATGATCATCTGACTTGCTGCTTCTATATCATTCGCATTCAAATCCTGCATCTTTTCATTTGCAATTTCTCGAACTTGAGACATTGTTATTTTCGCAACAGGCGCAGATATCCCTGTCTTTTGGGATCCACTTTGAATTTTTGCGGCTTTTTTTATGTAGTAGGTCACAGGAGGAGTTTTCATTATGAAAGTGAAACTCTTATCTGCAAATGCTGTGAGAACGACAGGTATAGGCATGCCAGGCTCCATTTTCTGAGTTTTCGCGTTAAAAGCCTTGCAAAACTCCATGATATTCAACCCTTTTTGAGCCAAAGCAGGTCCAATTGGAGGGGAAGGATTCGCTTTTCCAGCAGGGATTTGGAGTTTTATAAATCCCACTATTTTCTTTGCCATTTTATATTTCTCCTAAACTCAACAAAACTCATGACATGTGGTAATATCAACCAAACGGCAAAAATTTCCCACAAAAATCATACTTCAAATTTTTTCCACCTGAACATAATCTAAACTAACAGGAGTTGCACGTCCAAAAATCATGACAGATACTTTCAATTTCTGCTTATCATCTTCAATTTCTTCAACAAAACCAGAAAATGATGCAAAAGGCCCATCACAAACTCGAACCTGATCTCCTATCTCGAAATTAACGTCAGTCCTTGGAGAATCAACGGATTCTTTGACCTGATCCATAATACGTTTTATTTCAGCCTCTGTTACGGGAGTAGGTTTTCCCTTCATCCCCAAAAATCCTGAGACACGAGGAATATTTCGAACAACATGCCACGTCTCATCACTTAATATCATCTTAACCAAAACGTATCCCGGAAAGTACTTCCTATCGACATTCGTCCTCGAACCACCTTTTATTTCGACGACCTCTTCAGTTGGGATCAAAATTTCTTCAAACTTGTCTTCAAGACCACGTTTTATTGATTGCTCTCTTATGAGCTGAGCAACCCTATTTTCAGATCCTGAATAAACATGAACTATATACCATCTAGCTTTCTGTTCCATAATATTTTCCAACAACTACTTTCCGATGATAGAATGAACTATTTTATATGCTGCCGTATCAACGATACTAAAAAATAAAGCTGAAACTATCGCGAGAAAAAAAACAACGAGAGTTG
>CAMYPB010000037.1 GCA_947285985.1 uncultured Holosporaceae bacterium | reverse complement strand
TTTTTTTTTATTGATCTATATTGAAAATACGTCTTAAGATACGCTATTCTGGTTTAAAAAACCTGATAAATTTATCCCAGAAGGTTTCTTTGTGTTTTTCTGATTTGTGTTTTTCTGATTTCAACCGAGCGATAATATTATCGTAATTTTTTTTGCATTCTTTGGACGCATTCTTTCTTGCGTCCTGTGCAATTTGCAAAGGTGTGCGTCCATTTCTATCTTTCAAATCTATATTTATATGGGTTCTTCCTATCCGATGGTCCGCATCTACACCTAATAAACTGCCATACTTCAACAATATTTCAACCATCTTATAATCTCCTTCTCTGCATGCTATATGCAAAGGGGCATTTCCATTCTTATCAGGTATGTTTGGATCTACCTTGCAACACTCTAGCAATGTTTTTGCACAAATTTCCGCAGTCTCTCTGATACCCCTTGGTCTCATATCAAATTCATAATTCGATAAGTCTGAATACATAATTTCCCCCTCCTCTTGGCTTGCATGTGACAAACCTCCAGGATAAGGATATGCTCCCGTAGTCCAAAGCGGTAAATATCTGGATAACTTCCCTCCACCAGTCACTTCTCCACCAGTCTCTTCTCTACCAATCACTGCATAATGCAAAGGAGTACGCCCATGGTCATCTTGTGCATTGACATTTATTCCGCTTATTCGCGATAAAGCAAGGACACCATAATGCACATCACGTACTCCTTCATAATCATGCATAATTCGCGATGGAACGAGAGTGGCATAATGCAAAGGGGTTCTTTTCATAAAATCTTTCGCATTTATATCTGCTCCGCCTTCTACTAAGCGTTCAAAAACTTGAAAACCCTGCAATCTTTCCACTGCAACGAACAAAGGATTCCTTCCCCTATCATCCCCTAAATTTGGTTTTGCGCCATTGTCTAGGAGAGCATCTATAACTTTCACAGCTCCATTTTCTAATACTACATATTTTTGTGTTTCATCATAAGGATCACTATCAGATATGCCACAAATGTCACGACACTCTTGAAACTCAATTCCTCTGCATGCACGCATCAACGGTGTATAGCTCCAATTATAGCCCCAATCTCTATTGGCAGTAAATATTCGTTCATCCGTTTTGATCTGCCTTCGCTCATTGATATCTCCTGTGAAACTACGTATTGCACCAAGATACCCCCCGCGCACATAATGAAATATATCACCATTTGCATTCACATTTCCTGGAAATAATCCTGCGAATAAGCTCAATAAAACTAAACTCTTTTTCATTTGCGATACTCCAAAAATAAGTAAAACTTAATTATAGATTGAATATACACTAAGAATTTCAGAAAGTCAATAATAAAATTATAAAAAATCAGTATTTACGTTTTTTTCTTAGTGGGTGGGAGTTATCGTCATAATTTAGGAGGATACGTCTCATATCGGGATTTCTATCGAAGACGATTCCGAACATATCGAATATCTCTCTCTCATACCATATCGCATTTTGAAAGATTATGGATATGCTCTGCGCATGTTCGTCTTCTTGAATATCCGAGACAACGCATATCCTATTCTTCAAGGCGTTGCTATATAGGATATAGTATATCGATAATCTTCCATTTTTTCGTGTATGATCGACCATGAAGCAATCGATAAGCATCGAGAAGAGGAGACTATTATTATTCGAGAGAGTTGTGAGGGATCGAATGAGGGAATTCTGTCTGATCTCTATATAGAACATTCCGGATTCATCCCATGAATCGACGATATCCTTCCCCAATATTTTTAGTATATTGTTCTTAGTGATATTCTCGATTGATGACACAATAATATCATTCCCCTTTCTTTCTGAAGAGATCTATAGAGATAACATTATTTTTATTATTAGAGATAGAAGACGAAGTATTTTGAGATTGTGGATTGTTTTTTATAACATTATTGACAATAACATCGTCATTTTTTGGAAGATCGAGAAAATCCGGACGAAGGGATAATGTGAACTGATCCATAGGATCGTGGAGTTCCATGATCGATGAGAAAGGAATATACAAATTTTCAGATCCCCTTGAAAAAGAGAGGGAAACAGAAAATCCATAATCATCAACCTTTAGGTCCCAAAATTCATACTGCAAAACGATCGTCATCGCGTCTGGGAAGTCTTCCTTTAAATAATCAGGCATAATAATCTTTGGATGTTTCGTTGAGAATGTTATATAGAGATGTTGACCATTGACGAAACCATTCTCCTGAACGTTCAACATAATTTCTCGAACGAGCATCCTCCTAGAGGCCGACAACATCGAAACATAATTCATTTTCTGAGACACAACAAAAAAACTCCCAAACAAAAACAAACCCCAAAAACAAACGGGGACATTCTGTTGCCCGGTTGTCCCCAAACCGCATGCTACCATGAATTTTTCACAGTATGCCTTAAAAACGACTAACTTCTATACAGAAATTAAGCAGCTTTCAAAGCAGAGGCCTGACTATTGAAGTTCGCGGCCACGCGTACGCCATTATTTTTGTTGGCATCTATAAAAATTAGCCCGATAACGACGGAACAATACCGAGTAAAAAATACGTCTTTACTACATCATGTCGATCCTATTTCGTCCCCATAACAATCAAAAAAACGCGATATGGTGGAGACGCAGGGTACCGCCCCCTGGTCCATAATGCTTATTACACGCATCGTTTATTACTATAGTTATGAAACATCATAACACCTTCATTTTGACATATTTTTTATAGAACTGTCAAGAATCTACAAAAAAACCTCATCTATACTCATCTTTTATAATTAAAAGGAGTTCCAAGGAGTATATACGAAATAGAATCCAAAATCATTTTTATTCTATTTCCCGCTTCTATTTCATGGTTTGTTTTGAGATTTATTGTTATCGGATTTTTAAAAATTTTCGTATATAAAAATATCTTCCCAAGAACACTATCCTTCTTCTTCGGGGCTTTTGTTATTGTTTTATAGACGATCTTCTTCCTCACATTATGAGTTTTTCCGTATGTCATGATCAGCTTTATTTTATGATCAAAACGAAGCTCTATCTTATTCTGACTTTTTGCGTATAATATTGGAACATTCGCGATATGATCCCCACCTTCAAAAATTGTGTATTCTATGAATTGATCAAGCCATATTTTTAAAAGATCAATATCCCCCTTGATTTCTTCGAATGTGTTGTATCCATACAAAACTATCATAAATTCGCAATTATTTTTATTCAAATACTTTAAAACACATCCCTTCCCCGATATTTCGGATTCCATAAAAATATTATTATTTTTCTCGCTATCCAATAAAAATTTAAACAAACACGATATATCATACAATGTTGTTTTATCATCGGAATATTTATCGTCATCCTCTTTTTTGATGGACGATATCATCGTTTCTTTTGCTCCATATTTTTTTATATTATTGTTTAGAATTTCGAGATTATCGTTTTTTAGATGATTGATGATATATTTTCTAAGGGATCCGATATGTATTTTTTTTTGAGAATTTTTGTGGTGGAGAACAACGCGAGATCCAATGGAACAGACAATAAAACACGGACACTTCAATTTTGGAAAGGTTTTCAGGATATCAGAAGAGAGGGGGAGTTGATCGTATGAATAATCGATATAATCCTCTGTATACCCCAAATCAAGACATATTATTATCAGAAAGTATACTATAGATTTAATCATCTTTTTCTGTTGTTATCGTTTCCCTGACGTATAATGATAGCACATAGGAGATGATCAAACAAATAGGAAGAATGAGCATAGTTTTCTGATACGTTGAAATTTCGTAGACACGCATTCCAGACTCCGAAACCGATCCATTCCAAAAGAAATCAAGAAAAACTCCGAGGATTGGTTGAAAAACGGATCCTATCAACATAACGATTCCATTTGTGAACGCGATTGTCGTTCCCGACGTTTCGAGAGTCGAATTGTTCTTCGCACATGTGAAATTTATAACCTGTGCTCCCGTCAATAATCCTATAATAAAAACTATACTAAACGATATATATATACTATACGATACGTATATAAGGGGTATAAACAAGATCGCAACTCCAATTGCAGAAAATCGAATCGTCTTCATATAACTTTGAATTTTTTTCGCGACTATCGCAAGGATAATACTCCCTATCGCAACTCCAACGAATAATACTGCAGATGCGATAGACGCGATTTCATTGTTGACATTATATTTCGTCATGAAAAAAGGAACAGCCCACAACTCAGAAAACGCGGATATAGGAAGATACATAAATCCAGCTATCAAACCCGATAAAATAACCTGCTTATTTATGATAACCTTTCTTAAAATTGATACTATTGAAATATGGTTTTTCGAATCCTCATCGATATGCTCGATTTTCTTTGGAATAAAAATAAAAACGAGAATAATGAGGAATATTCCAAAGAGTGAAAGATAGAGAGTTGTGTTCTGCCATCCTATTGAATTGACGGATTTCGCAACGGGGAGTCCCCCAAAAAGTCCCCCAAGAGTTCCCATCATATTCGTTATCCCCGCGATCAAAACGAAATATTTCTTCGGAAACAAGGATGTCGCAATCTGAAGACAACTGATAAACGCACACGCAGATCCAGCCCCCACAAAAAATCGTCCTATCTGCGCGATATATATCTCATTCGTCATCGAAAACAAAAGGGATCCCATCGCACAAAACAACGATGAAAGAGCAATCAAATTTCGAGGTCCGAGTTTATCGAGAATGAGTCCACAAGGAACCTGAAGCAATGTGTAAGAATAATAATAACACGATATCAAAACTCCAAGCATCGTTGATGTCACATCATAGTATGCCATCAAATCGTTCGTCATCACACTAGGAGAAACCCTCAAAATCATCTCATATAAATAAAAAATCGCAGCTATAGACCATATAATCCACGCCCTCGTATAAGAATTTTTCACTTCTCTCCCATCTTTCAACATTTTTATGATAACTCTATTAAAATCCAATATAAAAAATTCTATCATATATATAAAGGATTGTCAGGATTCTTTTTCTTTTATATGATATAACGATCTTAAATAAAATTTAGAAAACAGAAGAGATTATGATACATAATAAAAAAATAGTCGTCGTTGGAGCGACAGGACGTGTTGGACGCGAGATGTTGAAAATCCTCAAAGAATACAATGTTCCAAGAGAAAATATTATGGCTGTTGCATCATCGAAAAGTCTCGGTGTTATGCTCGAATATGGAGAAGATGAGTATATAGAGGTTGAATCCCTCGAAAATTTCGATTTCAAAAGGGCGGATATCGGATTGTTTTCTGCAGGTTCTGAAATCTCGAAAATATACGCAATAAAAGCGTCTGATCAAGGATGTGTCGTCATAGACAATACATCGTATTTTAGGATGTTCGACAATATCCCCCTCATCGTTCCAGAGGTCAATTTCGAAGATCTAAAAAAGTATGATAATCCAAAAATTATATCAAATCCAAACTGTTCGACAATCCAGATGGTCGTCGCCCTAAAACCCCTCCACGATGCCTTCAATCTCAAGGAAATCAATGTCTCAACATACCAGGCAACTTCTGGAGCGGGTCAAAAAGGAGTCGACGAACTCATGAGTCAAACAAAGAATATTATCGAGGGAAACAACAATATATCCATAAACCACTTTAAAAAACAGATCGCATTCAATGTTATTCCACAAATCGACTCCCTCACAGATTCACGCTTCACAAAAGAAGAACTCAAAATGATGAACGAAACACGAAAGATTATGAACCTCGAAAATCTCGATATAACATCAACATGCGTGAGAGTCCCTGTGATCGAAGGACATTCAGAATCGATCTTCGCACGATTCGAAAAAAATATCGATCTGAAAAAAGTCTTCGATATACTAAACAATACACCCGGTATAAAAGTCGTCGATAATATAGAGAATTATGAATACTCAACCCCTATAGAATCAAACTCTCGAAATGAAGTATTCATAAGTCGTATACGAAAATATGATAGGGATGATAAAGTCCTTCTTTTCTGGTGCGTCTCGAATAATGTTCGAAAAGGAGCGGCCCTAAACGCGATCCAAATCGCAGATAAACTCTGATATAATATCATTATATGTCAACAATATATATACATTGGCCCTTCTGTCTTTCAAAATGTTCATACTGCGATTTCAATAGTTATAAAATATCGAAGAATATAGATTATGAACATTTCACAGACCTATACATAAAAATATTGAATCTCTACGTATCCGAGGGCTTCTATCAAAAAAATAACGATATCATAACGAGTGTGTATTTCGGGGGGGGAACTCCCTCCCTCATGCATTCAGAACATATCGAAAAAATTTTAAATTTTATATATAAAACGTTTAAAATTTCAGATAATCCCGAAATAACTCTCGAAGCAAATCCAAAAACAATCGATAAAAATAAGGCAAAATTTTTGAAATCTATAGGAATAAACAGGATTTCTATAGGGGTTCAGTCTATAGACGACAGATATCTAAAATTGTTGGGACGTATACATTCTTCAAAGGATGCGATAAATTCCGTCAATGATATGCTCGAAATTTTTGAGAATGTTTCTTTTGATATGATATATAACAGGCCATATCAAACCCTAGAAGAATGGGAAGACGAATTGAACGAGGCCCTTCAAATCATGAAGACTCCTCATATATCCCTCTATGAACTCATCGTTGAGAAGGACACTGCTATTTATAATCAGATAAAAGATAAAATTATTCCAGATCCCATATCAGACGATAGATTCCTCGATAGAACATATCAAATCACGCGAGATTATGGATTTGAGATGTATGAAGTTTCAAATTTCGCGAAAAAAGGATTTGAAGGACGTCACAATATATCATATTGGAAATATGAGGAATATTTCGCGGTGGGTCCTGGATCACACGCGCGCGTCATCAAAGATAATCAAAAATTCGCAATCGAACAGATAAAAAATATAAATAACTGGATAGATTGGGCAGAAAATCCAATATTTCAAAAGTATCCATTAAGTGAACTCGAAATATTCGAAGAAAAACTCATTATGGGATTACGTTCAAAATTCGGGATTAATCCAGATAATTTATCACATAACTTGAAAAAAATTTTAAATTTCGACGATAAAATCTCAAATCTTCTCAAGAATTCATATATAATCTTAAATGATAGGGGAGATATAATAACGACATATGAAGGTCTCAAAAGACTCAATCTCGTTATTGATTATATTTTAAGGTGAAAAATATGAAAATTTTATTAAGTAATGATGATGGTATACATGCGGATGGTATAAAAGTTTTGGAAGAAATTTCGAAAAATTTTTCGAATGACATAACAGTCTGTGCACCCCTTGAAAATATGAGTGGGGCGGCTCATTCCTTGACTTTCAAAACTCCTCTTCGTCTTAAAGTTTATGACGACAATCATTATTCAGTGAACGGAACTCCAACGGATAGTGTTGTTATGGCCATCCGTCATGTTATGCAAGAAAAACCTGATCTCATGATGAGTGGTATAAACTTCGATTCAAATCTCGCGGAAGATATAGGATACTCAGGAACGGTCTCCGCCGCAATGGAAGCGTGTCTCTTGGGAATCCCATCCATCGCATTTAGTCAGAGGACATTTAAAGATGGAAGTATAAACTGGGATATATCAAAGAAATACATACCCATTATTTTAAAAGATATACTCAATAAATATGAATTTCAAAAACATATACTTCTCAATATAAATATTCCAGCCGTCGAAAATATCGATGATGTGAAGGGTGTGAAAATAACACGTCAAGGATTTCGCGCGATAGACGATCATGTGATCAAATCACTCGATCCTAGAGGAGAACCTTATTTCTGGATAGGAGCTGCGGATTATAGACGAACAGACTCAACGAAAGAACTTGAAACGGACCTTGGAGCAACAAATAATGGATTCATCTCTATTACACCTATATCATTAGATTACACTGAACATTCTCATATTAAAGTATTAGAAGAGGTATTCGTATGATTTTGACAAATAAATATTTGTATTATATTATCCCAATAATTTTAGCGGGTTGTTACTCAAATCAAAATAATGATGT
>CAMYPB010000036.1 GCA_947285985.1 uncultured Holosporaceae bacterium | reverse complement strand
GTCATACACTATCTCGATACCATTTTTTTCAGCGATAACCTCTATTTTCGAGAGGATATGACTCTTAAAAACAGGAGAAGAATTTATCATTTTAGAACGCGTTATATAGACAGTCGTATTATCCTTGAAGACGGATCTAAAATTATACTCCATCAACCTATTGAAATAATCCGCGTCCTTCAACCCTATTTTTGAACGTATAAAATTGTGGAGCCAATATGATCCTATCTCCTTATACGTCCAACTCTTCTCATTGAGTCCACACAATATAACAATATCAGATATATTATATTTCATATCATTTATATTGATGATCTTGATATTCGAATCATAAGGATCAGTATTTCGAATGGTCTTTAGAAATATTGAAACAACACTCTGGAATTCTTTGTATAAAATTTTTGGAAAAGATGATGTGTATTTTAAGAGAGATTCAATAAATTTGTTGCTATGTATTTCATTATCTCCAATTTTATACAATATTTCTTCAATACTATATCTCTCATTTTCGTCATCCATAAAATTTTGTATATTTTCGAAGAGACGAAGAAGGGACTTATCCATATCCTTAAAACACGATGAAAATTTTATATTAAAATGATCCAATCTTTTCTGAAGGATACTCAAAAAATCGATATCTGGTATGACGATTGTTATATTTTTATTTAAATTTTTCAAAATAATTGACGTAACATATTCGATTTCTTCGAAGATACTATTTGCCTCGAAAATATATGTTTTATCTTTTATATTTTTTATATCGAATTCTGAGGAGTCTATATATTCGATATGTTGTGCGATATCTTTTATTTCCCTTCTATATTCCGCTTTTGAGCAGAGGTATGTTATATCCCTATCTTTCACATCATCTATAAATTGGTTTATTGATTCTCTTGTGAAATATACTGTATCTATTTTATTGATATCATGCAATATATTTGGCCAATATTCTATAACGATCTTCAAAAAATTTATACGTGTCCTCCAATCGTCTTGAAAATACATCGTAAATTCATCCAACAATTTCGATGGATCAATATCTGAGATCGCGAGTTCATCGATAATAAAACTCAAATCTATTGCGAGTTTCATTATATTTTTTATATCACGTATACTCTTCGATACACAATATTTCGAAACAAGATTTGTTAGTATAGATATTTTTTCGATTGGATGAATAACATTTTTATCGATTTTCGATGAATAAATCTCAATGATATCATCAATACACAAAATATCTATATTATCATCCTTTAGAATAGATCGATGACGATAACATGACGATGCAAAATGCGATGGAAAAATATACAATTTATTTTGTGTATGAAACATCTAGAAATCAGAAAATCTGTTGTATAATATTAGGATCCGCCTTATTGAAGAGTATCTCAAAAACAGAGCGACATATAGGAATATCAACATTATATTCGCGTGCAATTTCTATGATTTGTCTAACTGTGTGAGAACCCTCACATACAGGATTGTTCCCGGACGATATATCGTCTAGAGACTCTCCCATCGCAATCCTCATACCACACGACATATTCCTTGATGTCTCACTTGACGACGTCAAAACGAGATCCCCCATTCCTGAGAGTCCATAGAACGTCTTTTCATTGGCACCTAGGACACGTCCTAGATCTATCATCTCTCTTAGGCCATACGTCAATATAAAAGCCCTCATATTCTGTCCAAGAGAAAGACCCTGTGTTATACCACACGCAATCGCAATAACATTCTTCATGGCTCCAGAAAGCTGCATACCTATCAAGTCAGAAGAAGGATATAACCTAAAAAAATCATGAGACAAATCTTTTGATACAACATTCCTTATATTTTCATCACGAAATCCAATATCCGCAGCAGAAAATTTGTGATGCGCAAGATCAATCGCGAAATTTGGACCCGCAAGAAATCCAATATGAAAATCATTCCCTAAAATTTTCGTAAATTCATCCACTAAAAATTTATTATTTTGAGTGAGCCCCTTGGAACATAAAATGATAGGAACATTTTTAGACAATTTATACCTTATGGATTCGAGAATCTCACAACTCGGACTCACAGGAAAACACCAGAAAATATAATCAAAATCATAATGATCAATATTTTGCAAATTATCAAAAATTATATCATTATTTATTTCAAATTCAGGACAAAATTTATTAACACGAGATTCCCTCAATTCCAGAACATGATCTTCAAATCCTGAAAAGAGGCAGACATCATGAAATTTTGAGTATGAGATAGAGAGGGCCGTTCCAAAGGCCCCCGCTCCCAAGATTCCTATATTTTTCCTAATCCTTTGCGAATACATCAAATTTTCCCATATCTGAAGTGTCTATCTTTGGGAAGATAGATTCTGGTTCATTGATTCTTAAATCATCAGGTAATTTGTCGTTCAAATCAAGAGTTAATTTATCACAATTTATATTTAATTGTTGCATCTTACTCGGAGCCGTTGGAATGACAGGATAAAAATATTTCGTAATCTTATATATAGCTTCTATTAAGATATATAAAATATCTTGCATACGATCGTATTTTTCAGGGTCTTTCTTCATATCCCAAGGTTTTTGAGAGTCGACATATTGATTCGCCAAGGAAATCGCACTCTCAATTTTTTCAACGTATCGACTGAATGCGTAATTTTCAACGAGTGCGATAGTTTCTCCCAAAGTTTTATCGATATTCTCCAAAAATTTTATATCTTCATCAAAGAGATTTTTTGGCCTCTTTATTTCTGCATTACAATTTTTGAAGACGAACGACATAACTCTCTTACACAGATTTCCATATGAATTCGCGAGGACCCCGTTATAACGATTTATGAACCCTTCAAGTGAGAAATTTCCATCTGATCCAAATGAGAGTTCACGAAGAACGAAATAGCGGAGTGCATCTGATCCAAAGAGATTGCAATATTTTATAGGATCCTGAACATTTCCAAGGGATTTCGACATTTTTTCTCCCTCACTCATCCACCATCCATGTGCGACTATTTGTTTTGGAAGATCAATACCAGCAGCCATCAAAAATGCGGGCCAATAAACTGCATGGAATCTAACAATCTCCTTTCCAACGAAATGTATCATATTCTTCCAATATGGATCATTATTTTGATCTTCATTGTCTGGATATCCGTTTAACGTTAAATAATTCGTGAGGGCATCCATCCAGACGTATATAACATGATCCTTATCATTTGGAACAGGAATTCCCCACTTGAAAGATGCACGAGATATCGCGAGATCTTTGAGTCCACCCTTCACAAAACTGATAACCTCATTTCTCCTCTGTTCTGGAAATATAAAATCTGGATGTTCATCATAATATTTCAACAATTTATCAGTAAAATCCGACAATTTGAAGAAATAACAAGGTTCCTTCATGATTTGAACATCCCCTCCTAAAGGAGATTTCCCATCGATTAATTCATCCTCAGAAAAATACGCTTCATTTCTTATGTCATACCATCCAGAATATTCCCCAAGGTATATATATCCCCTTTCATATAAAACATTCCAAAAATGAGAGACAGCCCTCTTGTGACGAGGTTCCGTTGTCCTAATAAAATCATCATTGTCAATATTAAGTATTGGCAAGAGATCCCTAAATAATTTAGAGACTTGGTCTGTAAATTCTTGCGGTTCTATTTGAGATTTATTTGCACTCTGCTCTATTTTCTTTCCATGCTCATCTGTCCCCGTCACAAACTTGACATCAAATCCGTTCATTTTGTTGAACCTTGTGAAAACATCGCATATAATCGTCGTGTAGGCATGGCCTATATGAGGCTTCGCATTCACATAGTATATGGGAGTCGTTACATATAATTTCTTGTTCATTTCTCTTAAAAATTTCCCAAACTGACACTATATAATAGACTATCAAATATCTGAGATTTCTTCAATAAAAACACAAATGAAATGTCATTTCATATTTTTATGTTGCAAATGAAATAATATTTATTATAATGTGAAGAAATTGTCATTATTTAATGTTGACAATATGAATACAAAAATATATACTTATGATATACTTTTGATATAATTTATTTACTTTGTTGGAGAACAAATACAATGAATAAAATTCGATCTTTATTTTATATAACTTTGGGATTGGCAACAATTTTAGGAAAAGTCCACGCATTTGAAGAAGAAAAAAGTGAGACAGTCAGGATAAATATAAGTGTATCTGAAGCTTATCCGAATTCAACTTATACTTTAGATATTCCTAAATCTTCGCGTATAGACACAGTATTGACACATTTTCAACAGAGATATAATGTTCAATCACTGGGAAATTTTTATTTAATATACAATTTTTGTATCCTTGATCCAAATTTCACATTTGATTTTTATAATGTGAAGGATAACGAATCTATATATGTTATGGAGAGTATGACAAATACTCTACCTACAAATATTCAGATTCAATATAATGCAACAAATATAAAAACTTATCCATTATGTGGAAATATTGCTAACAGAATTGCTTTATATGTATATGTCGAAGCAGACAGTCTATCAGGATGTTTGCGAGATCATTCATATGCTTGGTGGTTCGTAATCAATATTTCATCTATGGATAGTTCTCTATTGGATAATATACCCAATCATGATCTCTTATCATATATATTGCAAGACAATAATCCGAACAGTGCAAATTTCCGTCAAAAGACTGAAGACGTGATTAATGAAAATATGTCAGTCGAAGCAATCCAAAAGTCTGGAGCTCCATTTTTTTATTATTTTTATAATGGCATGCCTTTCAATGCAAATGATCCATTAAAAAATATACAAACACATAATGATGAAAAAATTCTTTGTGTTATGTCATTCACAAAACTATCAGATGATAGGATAGGGTTTTTTGCAAATGAATCATATAAGTTTTTAGATTTAAAAATAGAACAAATTAGGCAAATTGGAAAAGAATTATGTAACGCTGAATACAGGGGATTTATGAATACGTATAAGAAAGATCTAACACTCTCAAGATTAAGAGATAGCACACGGAATAGATTCAAGAGATTTGAAGATAGAATAGACTTAATAACAGGCGGATGTCTACCACGTCGACGATTATTGGGAAAAAAAGTCCCTGGATCTGAAACAATCATTCCAGAGCGCCCAAAACATCCTTCAAACACTCCACTTCCTAAGTTTTGGAAGGATATTAACGAAGAATAACTGACTAATTCTTTATAATCCGAAATATATCAGTATTTCGGATTATATTTAATTGTGTTTTTTCGTTCATATCTTCAAACATTGTTTTGAAACCTTGATATTTTTTTGCGTATTCCAGGATTTCTTTCGTCGATGCATTGTGATATATCATATCATTGATATTCTGATCAACTTTTAGGATTTCTGAAATTATCGTTCGTCCACCATCTATTTTTTTGACGAGTCTTTGAGAAATAATTGCGATAATATTATCAGAAATTATAGAAGACTTTATCCCAAATTCTTGAAATCGTTTGAGCGCACTCAAACTATCATTCGCGTGGATTGTCGTTAGGACGAGATGTCCCGTCATAGAAGCACGTATCGACATTTTTGCGGTCTCCTGATCTCGAATCTCCCCAATGAAAATAATATCAGGATCCTGACGTAAGATAGATCTTATTCCATCTGCAAAATCTATGACTCCTTCCCTTATTTCCGTCTGCCTGATGAATGGTATATTATATTCAACGGGATCTTCGAGCGTAACTATATTTTTCGATTTTTTATCTAAAATTGAAAGTATTGAATATATAGAAGTCGTCTTCCCAGATCCTGTTGGTCCACAAAAAATTATCATACCATTCGTATAATTTGAAATAACTTTTAAATATTCAACATCATCATTTGAAAATCCTATTTTATCAATCGATAGGAAGGATTTATTTTTATTGAGGATACGAAGGACAATACTCTCTCCATATATCGTTGGATGAGTTGAAACTCGAAAATCTATATCGTCCCTTTTGAAATGTCCAGATTGAGGACGTCGTGATTCTGAGATATCGAGATTTGCGAGGACTTTTATCGATATACATAGACTTTGAAAATCTGATATATGACAAGTCTTCGATAATTCAAGATCCCCATCTATTCTATATTTTATCTCAAATATATTTTCGAAGGGAACTATATGGATATCAGATGCCCTCCTTGAAATTGCATCATTTATCACAAATTCGATAATATTGGATTTATCATTATTTTGTGATATCTGATTTTTCATATTTTGAAGATTTTGTTTTGTTGATGTATGAAATCTGATATCTAAATCACGAGTTTTATCACATGCGTATAATGCACTCCGTAGATTTTCCATTGAATTTATATCGGATGGGTCATAAACCAAAACGTCGACCGTGTTATCATTGAATTTATATGGTATAACTAATTCGTCTTTTATGAGGTTATAATCAAAATTATCAATTTTTTCTGTATAATCAACATCAATACAGTCCATTTCAAAGTATAGGCATTTTAGATGTAATATATATTCCTCCGAAAAATCGCAAGAATTTTTTAAAAACTCAAATATATCAAAATCACGATGCTGTTCTTTTTCGAGGAGTATGATATTGTATATATCATCCGTTATATAATGATTGTTCCTCAGAAAATCAAGGAAAGAGGGATGATCATTCGTTGTTTTCATTGTCATCATTCAATTGCTGTCTATTATTATCGTATGAGATGGATGACGTCAAAACATATCCATATTTCTCCTGATTGATTTTATTGAACAATATTTGAAGAGCAGATTTAACACTTTTTTCTTTATTTTTGGATTTTTTATTTTGAGTATCACATTTTTTATCGACAATATTATAGATCTTCGCAGTTTTACTATGCCCCGACAATTTTTTATGCCATGGTTTTGATATTCTATTTCCCAGATCATTTTGAGAGAATATCAATATCGTCTCATTCTCACTTTCATTTTCTATATCAGAATAATCATCATTATTATTCTCAGTTATATTATTATTGTCATCATTATTATTTTGATATTCTTCGATATACATTGTATTTGAGATTGAATTATTAATATTGGAAGAGTCATTCAAAGAAATATGATCCCCCACAATATTAATACTTGCCATAACAAATAAACTCATAAAAAACATAAATTCATACCTCCCCAATATATTTCTATAATATATGATATAAAAAAAACATTAAAAAATCGTTAACTTTTACAATATGATTCGACAAAATTCGAAAAAATGGGCATTGCGATTTTCGAACCTGTTGATCCCTGTCCCAAGGACATAGGTTTCATATACCCAACAAAAACTCCTATAATAAATGTTTTTTTTCCTTTCGTCATATATCCGACAAACCAAGCATCTTTAAAATCGTTTGTCGTTCCTGTTTTTCCTCCTATATCTATCTTCAATTCATCGAATAATTTTGAGAGTCTGTTGGCCGTTCCATATTTCACGGTATCTCGTAGTATATTCTTCATCGTGAGGGCATTTTCCGGATTACACACTTTTTTCGTCTTAATCTTACACAAGAAATCAATCGTGTTATAATTGATAACCTTCTCTCGACTCTGCATATCGATTTTCTTTATAAATCTTGGAACTACGATTTTTCCACCATTTAAAATCCCGGAAAACGAAGAGACAACGTCCATAAGGGTCGTTTCATTTGCTCCCAAAACTGTTGAAAATCGAACCTTCCCAGAAATCATTGGAAATCTTCTTAAAAACTTCTCAATATTTTGAAAACCAACTTCTAAAACGAGATTTATTGTCGCGAGATTCCTTGAATATATGAGTCCATCCCTTAAGTATGTCTTTCCATAAACTTTGTTATTATAATTCTTTGGAGAATAAATTTCTCCACTCCCCAATTTTATGGAAACATTTTTATCCTCTATGATGTCGTATTCGTCCATCCCACTCTCAAGTGCCCCCAAATAAACGAAGGGTTTTATTATGGATCCAGGCTGTCTTTTCGCTTGAGTTGCGCAATTAAACGTGTTTATATCGAAACTATATCCCCCACACATCCCCAAAACATCCCCATTTTCCGGGTCTAAAACAACGATGGATCCCGTCATACTCGGATGTTGATATATCTCATAAACCTTCCTCCTATCGTCATACCTACACAATAT
>CAMYPB010000035.1 GCA_947285985.1 uncultured Holosporaceae bacterium | reverse complement strand
ATTCCATACTGGGGGTCTCTAAAGATTCGACACATGAAGAGATCAAGAAGGCCTATAGGAAGCTAGCCGTTAAGTATCACCCCGATAAAAATCAGGGTAATAAAGAAGCGGAAGAGAAATTCAAGGAAATAAACGAGGCATACGAAGTTTTGAAGGATCCTCAGAAAAAAGCGGCTTATGATCATTATGGTCCAGATGCGTTTTCTCAGGGGGGATTTGGGGGATCGCGTTCTGGAGGTCAGGGATTTGGAGGATCGCGTTCTGGAGGTCAGGGATTTGGAGGTTTCGATTTTTCAGAAGGATTTTCAGGTTTTTCTGATATTTTTGAGGAGATGTTTGGGGGGGAGTCTAGGTCGAGACGTCCAACTCAACAACCTGGATCTGACATACGTTATAATATCGAGATTTCTCTTGAGGAAGCTTTCAAGGGGACGAAGGTCAATATAAAATATACGACATTTGTGAGGTGTGATGCGTGCAATGGATCGGGGAGTTCAGGAAATTCTCATCCAACTCCGTGTCCGACATGTGGAGGACGGGGGAGTATACGTCGACAGAACGGATTCATCACGATTGAGCAGACATGTCCAACATGTGGAGGAACGGGGACGATTTTATCGGATCCATGCAAGAAATGTTCGGGGAGTGGGCGTATCAAAGGGGAGAAGAATCTAGAAGTTTCAATTCCTGCGGGTGTTGATAATGATAGTCGCATACGTATACAATCTGAAGGAGAAGCGGGATTCAAAGGTGCGCCTTCTGGAGATTTGTATGTTTTTATCAGTGTCAAGCCTCACAAAATATTCACGCGTCGTGATTCTGATTTGTATGTTCAAGTTCCTATTAGTTTCTCGAAGGCGGCTCTCGGAGGAGAGATAGAAATTCCTTCGATAGATGGCGAGATTCACAAGATCAAGATTCCTCATGGAACGCAAACGGGACATCAGTTTAGGATACGTTCGAAGGGGATGTCTATGGTACACTCCAGAAATCGAGGGGATATGATCGTTGAGATTGTCGTCGAGACCCCTGTTTCCCTATCTAAAAAACAGAAGGAATTACTTACGGAATTTGAAAAGGAATCTGAGAATAATAATCCGAAGTCATTCGATTTTTTCAAGAGAATAAAAGATTGGTTGTCTAAATAATCGATGAGTATTATATAGATGTCTAAAAGATGGATATCTATATAATATTTGTATACCTCCTATTTATATATGGTATAATTATAGTATGAGCTTTTGATTATACATGTTTTATTGTGAGGGGAATTTATGAGATCATCTTTTGTTGTTTGTAGTTTATTTGTCGTTTTGTGTTCATTGAATAATTCATATTGTTTAGCGAAGGATTCTTATTTTGAGAGGGCTGATGATATATCGCGTCTGAGGGAGTTGGATGTGAGATACATGGATGTTTCGAAGAAGGTTATCAGTTATTATCGATGGAATAAGATGGATATTAACGAGTTTTTCGATATATACGGGTCTGAAACTATCCTCCATTATATTTATACGAAAGTTTCGAAGATGAAGGAGAGTATATTCGATATTTTTATTCCGAGGAATACAAATTGTTATGAGGGTGGGTTATATCGTATTTTTCGGGATATCGATAAGCTACCCATCGAGTTATACGATAATGTCCATGATATTGAAAAATTTTTGATGACTTGTATGCTTCAATCTATGAAGAATTTTGATCTGGAGCATACGAAAAATTTTATTGAGAAAATAGATGATATATACAATCACTGTTTTGCGATAAAAAATTCTGAGATAAAAAATAATGTTATGAGTGTTGGAGAGGTGATGAGATACTCCATAGATTCAACGAAATATTTTCTGCTGAATCTGAGGATAATGCTCGAATCATCAATGAAATAGATAACGCTCACTTCCAAAATGTTTTGGATATGACAATGAATATGTGGATCAATGAAATTGCAAATATATTTTTATTACGAAGTGCTATTATATTTTAAAATATTATCTTGCAAATGTAATATTATTGCTCTATAATACATATGTTTTATTACAAAAGGAGTTATTGTTATGAATAATTTTAAAGTTTTAAGCTGTGCTTTATTGTCCGCAATTTTGTCATGTGGTGCGTTTTCGAGTGAGGAGAATAATGTGCCTGTTGTAAATGTTGATGAGGCAGCTCTTGATGCTCTTGATGATCTTGATATGTTGCAAAATGTGAATTTTGTGGATATTGGTACGCAATTAAGTTTGGATCTAAATGAGTTGTTCCATTCAATAGGTTTGGATCCAAATGGGTTGTTCCATCCAAAAATGCAAGCTGTCATTTTTGATGGTTACGATATCAAAGTTGATTACATAGATGAGTTTGATCTTCAATGTAGTTTTGAGGCAAGAAACTCAATACAACAAGAATTTGTTTCGTTACTCGGACATAATTCTATAATAGCATATTTGTGCAATATGACAAGGTTGTTTTATGTTTCAACTATGATTGATCAATTTGGATGCGCTTGTTATTTACCAAGGGAGATGGCTGATGGGGATGGAAATACTACGATCGTAGCTCCAAGTTTTCAATCAGATTACTGGGATGAGAATGGCAATTTTAACAGGGATCTTTTTTTGGAACATATGAATGAAGTCATTCCTGGAACATTTGATAATGAAATTTTTGATAATGAAATTGCTGAGGGGGGGGCATTTGTCCCAAACAATGGTCATCATTTTGTTCCAGAAGGGCTTTGCAATAGTCTCAGGGAATGTTTGGAATATATCCAATTGCACATGGGGAATGTAATAGGAACTATCGGTGGTAATGAAAATTTACTTGTTTATTTCTTGAATTCTATTGATGAGGTTTATTTTCGTTCACGTGGGTATTTGACCGATGGATCACCTCGTAGTCCACTTTTTGACGAGGAAGGTCGTAGGGATATTGTGAGTTTTTCGTCAAACTATATAACAAATTACTTTTTGAAGCAAGTCAAGTTTGCGTTCAGAATGTTTTTTCACTGCTTAGACTGAGCATTTGTGATTTATTGTAATGGATTACAATTTCGAAATACCAAGATAATAATTTTGTTATCTTGGTATTTTTTATAAAACTATCAATTTGTTATATTTTATTGTGATGGAGTTGTGCTTATGAATAATTTAAAATTATTGGGATGTGTATTATTATCTACGTTGTTATCATATAACGCATTTTCTTCTGAGACATATGTTGATGATCTCGGACAAAGATATGTCAATGCGTTAGGCAATATGATAGATTTTGTAGACTATGACATAGATGGAGATGATTTGGACAGGATGATTTTTGTATATGGGTCATTTGCTCCTATGCGCTATTTGTTTAGTATATCTGAAGGCCTTAAAGATCATGTTGTGACGTATTCGTTAGGTTTGTCGCAGATCAATAATTATTTTAACCACAATGGTATGATGCGCGCAGAAATATTAGATGTCTATGGCCGTGTGATGGGTAAGATAAACTATTTGCCAGAGAATTTGTATAACAATTTGTGTAACTTATCCTCATACTACGAAATGAATGTTATCCCACATCTAGAAGATAATAGTGATATTTTGGCAATTTTTGAATCTATTGATAATGTTTATGAACGTTTTGTAAATAATGATGAAGAACATCCTGTTGCATTGGATTTATTTGATCCACAAGTACAATATGATGCAGTAGAACACGCAATAGATTATACAATTTCATTTGTGAACAATATACGAAATATTTTATTAGAAACATATCAAAATATCTCGAATAATACTACGCAAGGAAACAATCCAGAAACCACTACAGAAGTTAATCCAGAAAACGATCCAGAGGAAGATTTCAGTGATTTCGTCGTGGTATTTTAGTGAAAATTGATCTTATTTCCAAAATGTTTTGGATATGACAATGAAGATAGGGATGACTTCGAGTCTCCCTATGATCATATCCAATATCAGGATGGATTGGGTTATATAATTCATATCGCTGAACGATATTTTTGAATCTGTTATGAAAAACTTTAGGGATATTCCCGTGTTGAAAAGAGAGGAGCACACAATCGACAGGCTCTCCTCGCAATTGAGATTACTAAACAGACATATAAAAAACACACTCAATACGAATGTTATTATCAATAGGCAGAAAAATGAGACGACGGATATTATAATATTATCATCAATTTTTTGTCCTTGATATTTGTGTATACTGATATTCATAGGTTTTATAAGCCTGACTATATTATTCTTCACAATTGCGAGGAGTATTTGAAGACGGAATAATTTTATACCCCCACTCGTCGATCCAGAACACGCCCCAAACATTGAAATAATTATACAAATTATCTTAAAAAATGGGGAAAATACCATGTCTTCAGACAATGTCAAACCCGTCGTCGTGAACGATGATATAAACTCAAAAAAATAATCTATCGCAGTGTTCCATGATATACTCTCCTCATTTCCTATAAATGAGCACACAATGATCACAATAGGAACAAATAATGTTAATTTTAAATATAATTTTATTTGTTGGTTAATTTGAAAATTTTTATATCCATATTTTATTAGGCGCACAATTTCAAGGAAAGTTATTCCCCCGATGAACATTGCGAAGATTATTATCAATTCTATAGTTCGACTCTCATAGAAAATTATACCATTATTTTTCGTTGAGAATCCTCCCGTCGCAATCGCAGATATACTATGGCATATTGAATCGAATCCGTTCATTCCTGCGAGATTCAAAAGAGCCGCAAAAATCCCGATAAAAAAGACGTATACTATCAAAAAGAAGGACGCAATTTGAGATGATCTCGGAAGAAGTTTTGCGGATTTGTCAGAATTCTCGAGACTAAACAATTGCATTCCTCCGATCCTCATCGTTGGGAGTGCTATTATTCCGATCGCAACAATTCCAACTCCCCCTATAAAATGGAGTATAAACCTCCACAATACTATAGCGTTTGGAAGTCTTTCAACATCGTCATAAACTGATGCACCCGTCGTCGTTATTCCGGATGTCGCTTCAAACAATGATGATATAAAATCTATCGGATATCCGTCGTAAAAATAAAACGGGAATGCACTGAACAACGAAACAACCACCCAAAAACATACGACTATAAAAAACGTATCACTCTTCGAGAGGGAAGTTATCGATTCTCCTCGACACGACAATATTATGTTTATACCAATGAACACACATATAACAACAGATGGAAGAAAAACCCTAAGACATCCCCCAGAATTCGATATCAAATCGTATACCATCGGAATCAAAAGAGCAATCCCAAGTCCACACAAAATCAATCCATTGAGAAACGAAATGGCCCTAATGTTTATATTCAATTGATTTTATTAAAACCTCTCTCAAATTATATCAAATATCATTTTATATAAAAAAAGAGAGGTCTGCATCTTTTTTGTTGTATGCGCAATGTGTTAGATATTGTTATTCGCGATATATTCCAAAACGTCTAGCATTCTGTTCGAGAACCCAAACTCATTGTCATACCAGCTCATAACACGACAGAATTTCCCATCGTTCAAAACTTTCGTTCCGCTCTCATCAAAAATAGAACTATATTTCGAATGATTGAAATCAATAGAGACAAGGGGTTCATCGTTATATCCAAGGATCCCTTTCAACGAATTATTCGAATATTGTTTCATGAGTTCGTTTATTTCTTTTTCTGTTGTCCCTCTTTTTAGGACGCACTTGAAATCAACGAGTGAAACATTTGGAGTTGGAACGCGAATGGATGTTCCATCGAGTTTTCCATTGAGTTCTGGGAGGATGAGTCCAACGGCTCGCGCAGCCCCAGTTGATGTTGGGATCATCGACATACACGCAGCTCTCGCACGATGAAGATCCTTGTGGGAGACATCGAGAAGACGTTGATCCCCCGTATACGAATGAATCGTCGTCATATATCCGCATTCAATTCCGATTTCCTTGTTTAAAATATAGGCAACCGGCGATATACAGTTTGTCGTGCATGATCCATTCGATATAACTTTATGCGAATTATTGATGTTCTGATGATTTATTCCATAGACGACCGTTATATCGGCTCCTTCCGACGGGGCGGAGACAATAACTCGTTTTGCGCCAGCTTTTATATGTTTTTCTGCGTCTATTTTCTTTGTGAATCTTCCAGAACACTCAAGAACGATATCAACACCATGAGATTTCCAATCGATCTTTTCAGGATCAGGTTCTGAGATCATTTTTATGTTATGTCCATCTATAGACATTCCATCCTCTGTTTCGATGACATTCGATGGAAAGGCTCCATGAACAGAATCATGTTTTATGAGGTGTATATTCGTTTTTTTGTCTGTTATATCATTGATACAGACGATCTCTATATTATCATACTGCTTTGATTCGAAATATCCGCGGACAATCATACGTCCGATTCTTCCAAATCCATTGATTCCTATCTTCAACATAATTTTCTACTCCTTTGTTTTGAAAAAGTTATTTATTTCTGTATTCATGACCTCATCATATCACACTTTTTTGAAAATTCGACATATCGTACACAAAAAAATCAAAAAAATTTCTAAAGACCAAAACGAAATTTTCATATATAATAACACCTAAATATATCGACATTCTAAAATAATTCCGTTTTTTATTATGATGCAATTTTTTAATAAACATTCAAGAGTATTGTTTTTCATATTATCCGTATCTCTATCTTGCGGGATTGTGTTTTTCGGGATTATTTTAGCATTTAGTTTTATGTTGTCTGAGAATGGATTTTCAACATCGAAAATTTCAACGGTATTTCTCGCGAGTTCTCCATATAGTTTTAAATTCGCTATATCCCCTTTTATTAAGAATATACTCTATAAATATTCCAAATCCAATTTCAATATATTGAAGATACTTGCGTTTACTTCACAAATAATCACGATCCTTGGAATTTCGAGTTTGGGATTCTTCACGAATACATCCTCTCTTATACTGATATTCATCACAGTATTCACGACATCTATAGCGGGATCTATCCATGATATACTCGCCGATTATTTGCGGATAGTTTATTTTAATAGGAAAACACTTGGTATGGCGACATCGATTGGAACGATCGGATTTCGTTTGGGAATGTTGATTGCGGGAGCTGGAACCCTCTATCTCGCATCATTTTTCAATTGGAAAATCGCGTTCATCATTGTGTCCCTTAGTATACTAATGAGTAGTATATCAACGATTATCCTTCCAAATAAGTCTTTCATACGTATTGATGAAGATAATCAGAGTATATCTCAAATATCATCCGTTAAAAATTATCTATACTTCTGTCGAGATATAATAAAAAAATATAGTATACCACTTATTATTATCATAACATTCTCATTCAAATTTTCTGATTCGTGTATCAATAGTCTAAAACCTATATTCCTCCAGACCCTTGGAATCGGGAAGGTTGATTTCGCGAATATCTCTCAACTTATAGGATCAGCTGTCATCATTATATCGGGTTCGATCGCGGGATCATTGACATACTCCCTTGGAACAAAGAAATGTATACTTATTAGCTTTATTATACAAATACTCTCATCAATTTGTTATATACTGATCACATACCTTGAAATAAATATAATTAGTATTGCAATACTTGTGAATATTTCAACATTCTTTTTTGGATTTTCAGCGGTTATATATAGGACGTATATATCCGAGATTTCAATGTCCGATATAAATAAGTATACGATATTTTTATCGATGGGATCGATCGGACGAACATTGTCATCGTCATTTGGGGGGTATATCGTTTCACTTTTATCGTGGAAAATATTATTCATTTTATGCGTTATTTCGAATATACCAGGACTATACGCAATCTCATTCCATAAAAAATCGAAAAAATTTATTTAATCATATTGTTTTAAATTTTTTTATATAAAAGACATCTTTTTCTGATTTTTTAACAATTCCTTAATATTTTGTGGTGCATAATAAAAAGAGAATCATAAGGGGGAGGTTATCCTCACTATTTTATAAGAGAGGTGTATAGTATGATAAATAAGAGATCTTTTCTGATGTGCCTTTGTCCAATACTCGTTGGATTGACAAGTTTGAATTCCTTCGCAGAGGATGTTCAAAACAATACGCAAACGAACGATATGACGAATACAGAAAGTGTTAATAATTTTTTTGATGGAAAAATAAATCCTGAAGAGAAGTCCGACAATAATATTTCTGTCCCGGGAGTTAATGAGTTTTTTAAATCTGAACAAGATAATAAACAGGAAACATTAAATGACACTCCTGTTCCAGAAAATAACAATATTCCTGCGAAAAATATTACGAATATTCCAGAGAACAATAATATTCCTCAACAGAATATTGTGGAAAATGCTCAGAATAA
>CAMYPB010000034.1 GCA_947285985.1 uncultured Holosporaceae bacterium | reverse complement strand
TATTTATCTCCAGAACAATTATTATATTATCACATCATCCCCCACAACGCAATATATTTTTTCTTTACAACCATAAAAAAATTTAAAATTGTCCCAAATGATCTAGGATATACAATTAAAAATAAAGACGTAGCATGGAATCTACGTCTTTCACATTCAATTTTCTATATGTCGAGCACATTGATCATGAAATATTTTGTACCAACAATTTTGCACGTTCTTTCATATCCTGTGAAGATTTTTCATCTTTTATGATTTCAGACAGATATTTTATTGCTAGGTCATTACTCCCTAATTTTATATAACAAAATGATAAAGTCTCACATGCCAACAATTTCCAAGGTCCATTTAAATATTTATCAGATAGATCTTTTATCATAGCATCTATATTTTTCAACAAAACATCAGGCTTCATCAAATCAAGACTTGCACTGACATATTGTATATATGAAAGATCCTTTAAAATTTTATCAACATTCTTAGACATGAATATAGATTTGTATATGTCCAAAGACTCAGGTTTACCCTCTCTATGAAGTATCGCAGCGTATTCCAATTTGGATAATACAGAATATTCGTTTTTATCTATATTCGACAATTCTTTAAGATGCGTGATATACGCATCGATATTATTATTGATTATTGCATTTTGAACCAAAATAAATTTTGATGATATGGCCTCTCTATCTTCCATATCTTGTTTTTGCCACATTGTATAGACACTCGAAACAACAATAACACAGACTACGATTGAAACGATATATTTTCCATACCGATTCCATAATCTTTGCCAATTTTCTTGTCGTATTTCTTCTTCTATACTTTCCGTGAATGTGTCATAACATCCAGAACAACCATTATTATTTATATCTTGCTTTTTATCTTTATTTTTATTATTACAAAACATAATCCAACAACTTTATAAAAACAATCAATTGATTATATTGTACATCAAAAATCAAGAGCCAAAAAGAACTCTTTAGAAATTTGCAAAAAAACACATAAAATATATCTAAAATTGACATGGTGCCGTAAGTGGGAATCGGACCCACGACCTCTCCCTTACCAAGGGAGTGCTCTACCACTAAGCTACTACGGCCGAGTATATGTTATTATTTTATCAAAAATCATCTATAAAAATCAATCAAAATAACATGCCCATTGTATTTTACAGAAATTTTCTTAAAAAATCTGACAAAATATATGAACATGGAAAAATACACAAAATATCATTCGAATCATCGAAATCATTCTCAACACATGTATCCAGGACACACACTCTCTTGACTTTGAGATTTTTTGCATATTCTAAAATTTTGTTCTTATTTTTTGATACAAAATGAGAAACAAACCATGTTATGGAACACGCATCTCTATCATGAAGAATTTTCGTCGTATTGAAGATAGTCGTCCCTGTATCGATTATATCATCTACAATACAACAATCTTTCCCCTTGATTATTCCTGATCTATAAGATGAATAACACGATCCATATTCCCGCGTTTTGTTTATTATAACACAATTATTTTCATCTTTAAAAGTATTAAATCGTCTAATACTTCCATTATCTGGAAACACTATACTATATTTGTTATCTATAAAATTTTTAATATAATTTTCTACAACAGAAACATTATGAAAATATGTAAAATTTTCTATAATATCCGGATTGTGGATATCAATAGAAACGATATCTCTCACTCCCAAATATCGTATATTTTCAACGACAAATCCAAACTCATTCAAAAATTTATCATATCTTGAATATCCAAAATATGGTATCACGCAAATTATTTCATTTACATTATGTTTTTTCAGAAAATTTATGATAAATAATAACCTCATATAATCATTGTTCATGTCACACATTATTGAATGTATGACAAAGCAGCATGATACATTTTTCTTAAAATTTGAAATCAAGTGTACGGATTTTTTATCGTCGTCGAATTCCACGATAAAATTCTCCACCCCTAAAATCTTTGATATATTATTTGCGATATAAAAATTTGATCTATCAGATACAACGATAACATTCATATCTTTTAAATTTCTATTTTAAAGTGCGTATATTTTGATATGTGATTTCCCATGACGAATGTATCCTTGTTCAATTGTTTTCCATCATTCAGTCTGACACCCCTCACATAATCTTCCCCCAAATAAAACAACACCATAACTCTTATATTATACGGGACATATACTCTGATTATACTCTTCAATTTTTCAAGTATAGAAATCTTTTCATCAAATTTTGATCTTTTTGGAAGAAAAGAGATATACTGATCAAAATTTAATGGTCCAATATTTATTTTTATCCCCATTGAATCGTCCCACACTTTTCTTCCCAATAAAAAATCTATTCCCAAACTATTATATTGTCGTCCCAACAAACTACATTCATCCCTCGAGATTTCTTCCGTAAACCCTCCAACAAACTGTTCTATATCGACCTTCACGTCAAAAAAATTAGATAAAATAATCTTCAAAATATATGATGACCGCGTATTTCTCCAAAGTGCCCATTGTGATGAAATCTTAAATTGATCAGGTATCAATGAATTTTCTAGACATTGACTATCATCTTGGAAATCAAACCCAGACAATGAAGATATAATCTTCCCAATAACAGAATTTTTAACCCTAACAGAAAGACATCGAACAACCTGTTTCTTTTCGAAGATGTATCTCATCGATAACATTCTATGATTAAAAATATCGAAGAACTCGAAAATCGAATCCTTCATATTTCTATTGTCTAAGATATATTCCTCCGCATAACAATCAGGAAGAGTCCCTTCAATCCCAACAATCCCCTGCATATTCGTGATAATTTCAACGTTATTCTCAAATAAACCCTCTATCTCGTATATATCAGAAAACTTCGACTGAAAATTACACCTACTCTTGATATTGATATTTTGTATATTGAAACCCGACATATCCCCCACGTCGAAATTTAAATACCTAACAACAAAATCAACAGCCTTCGTGAAAGAAAATTTTTCAGGAGAAAATTTCAGTTGCTCAAGAATACAATCAGAACGCCCACGAAAATCCCTATCACCACGAAACATAAAAATCAAGGAAATTGGTTGCGGGGGCTGGATTTGAACCAACGACCTTCAGGTTATGAGCCTGACGAGCTACCAAGCTGCTCTACCCCGCGTCAAAGAACATAATTATTTATATCAAACAAACTTCAAAGAGTCAAGCAAAAAATTGAATTTCAAAAACTTTTTCTATCCAATTCACACACAACATCAAAAAAACTACCCAAAATCAATTCATAAAAAACGAATAAAATAAAGGATAAATGTTTGATATGGCGTCCTCGGCGGGATTTGAACCCACGGCCTCAGGATTAGGAATCCTACGCTCTATCCATCTGAGCTACGAGGACTTTATGATCATGATTATAACACAAAATATAACACATTTCATCAATTAGTTATTTTTTTCTTCCTGTTTTGTTATTGTTTTTTCATCTGGAAGCTTATCCAATTTCTTTCCATTTCGAACAATCAAAGGAAGATCAAGGGATTTATTGTGGATAACCTCGATTATATTAGACGCAAATTCAGCATATGTATTCATAATCTGAACCTCCATCCATCCCTTCTCTTGATCAACATTATTATTGTTGATATTCGATAAATCTTGATCTTGTATTTCATATTTCCCATTATTCTTGAAAACATCGAAATATGGAATTGCTTCTTTTATCTCCTCGTCCAAAAAACCAAAATTGTGAGCGACAACTTGAAATTTCAACATATCTTCATCTTTCTTCGAACCACCATAAAGTTTCTTCTGTTCTTTCGTTGGACTGATAGATTTTATTTCTGCAAGAACACGCTTCAAATATGTCGTCATAATCAAGCAAAATTCATCTTTATTTTTTGCTTTTTTTGAAAACAATTTTATTAAAAAAACATCTTTTGCAGCAGTTGGAACCAAGCGTACGATAACCCTACAAATCGCTCCATATTTTTGTAAAAATTTATCGAGATCTTCTAGAACAAACTGAGCGCAATGCAAGCATGACGGAGAAACATATATGTATATAGGATTATTGTCATCCGTACACCCGAATTCAAATTCCATATACACGCTCTCTTTCTTCCCATCCTTCTCCTTCAAATATTTCGCATTATTCAACTCTTTCGAATTATTGGAATCTTGAGTATTATTCTGCAAAACTTCCGATTGAATATTCATACCATCATCAAAAGAAAGTATACATAAAATTATAGATACAATTTTAAATAAAAATTTCATAAATAGAAACATCCTCTCAAAATTTCGTGCGCTCACAATAAAATTCCAACTCAAGTTAAGTTAATTTTTTATGAACTTTATGTCAAGAGTTAGAATTCATAAAGGTTATTCTTCAGACATAACATGGAGTGGGTTACTTATATTTTTGACCTCCCAAGATTTTTTCGAGGAGTCAAAACTATATAGAACAGCATCTATAAATTCCTTGTTATATTTCGTTGTGATAGAAATTTCCTCTCCGTCTCCCCCAACTTTTATATATTTGATATTAAACACGGATTTTTTAAATAGGTCCTTTAATTTTGAAACGACATCATCAATTGATTTAATCTTTTCTCCATCGAGTTCTGTGATTTGGAATGAGTCGGCTATTGGATATCCATGTTGATTTCCTGTTATGATCGAAAATGCGGATCCTGGCTCAGCATCCCTTATATAGACGGCCTGTTCATTTGTCCCCCGGCTCATTGCAATATCAACATTCGTTTCGAAAAACACAGCCCCTGCGAAGGACAATAATTTTATATCCTCCTTACTTTTTAATTTATACGTTGGAATTTCGATCTTCTTTTGTTTACCATCCCGATATACGATGACCTCTATATTTGAACCCTTCGCTTTTTGGATCATCTCATCAAATTTTCGAAGATTTGGACCTATCAACTCATCGTCAATCTTCCATATGATATCTCCTGCTTGAATCTCTTTCGTCTCAGGGAATGCGGACAATTTTTTAGTAACCAATAAGATTTTATTATTTGCATTAGGAAATTTTTCTTCATATTCTTTCTGGGCGTCTTTATGGACGATTCCCGAATCAATCGCATCCTGCAAACTCATATAATCGACCATAAATCCATAGAAATATCTTTGAAATTGTTTTCCATTTTTTATAGCATTGACAACGGGCTCAACATATTTTATTGGAAGAGCGGCACCCGACGCAAAATCCCCTCCATACAACAATCCAACGACTTTTCCATCCGCTCCAAAAACAGGAGATCCACTCGCTCCTGGAACAGTCAGACCAGAAAATTGTAGGGATTGCTCAGGAAATGTCTTTAGCCAAAGAATACTCGTCGTATCAAATATAGTTCCATGATACGTTGAAAATTCGTTCCCATACGAACTCCCCATCGAATATACGGCCATATTCAATGATGGATCCTCATCACTAAACTCAAGTTGTATACAATCACTAGGAATATCGTCTTTGTTTATTATCGAAAGGACGGCTATATCATAGCATGGATCTATATATTCGAGTCTTGCATCCGTCGTCTTTCCATTCCCGAATTTAATCTCATACGTACAAACAGACATCTCTCCTGCGACGTGCGCATTCGTCACGATGAGTCCTTTTTCAAGATCGACGATGAAACCCGTTCCAGACCACAACTTATCGTATCTATCCAACGCCAAGTGTCCCATAACTTTTATTGAGACAACACCCTTCCTAATCATGTCAAATAATTCTTTTTGACCTATCTCCTTCTTTTTCAATGTGTCCTTTGGAGAGATGGACTTCGAATTCGATATAGGAAGAACACATGTATCATCCGAATTATTCGGCAATACATAACTACTGGATAAAATGAATACTGAGTATAAACTCACTGAATATGTCAATAACTTATTTTTCATAATAAAACCCTTTTTTCTATGATTTTTAACATTTGAAACATACTTATATTATATACTATATACAAGTTTTTAGTATTTATTTTTTTGCCCATAAAATTTTATATATTCCACTTTGTTTGACGCAAGGCCTCTCCCAAAACAATTCCAAGGCTTAGAGCAACATTTATAGACCTTCTTCCAGAACACATCGGAATAATAACCCTCTCATCACATATATCGAAAATTTCATCGGGAACACCCGTACTCTCCTTTCCAACCATAAGACAATCATCCTCCCTATAATTTATATCAAAATATTTCGTCTTGGCCTTTATATCGAGAAGAATAATACGTCCCCCTATAGATTTTCTGAAATTTTCAAAGGATGTGTGACGTCTTAAATCAACGTGATCCAAATAATCCATGCCCGCACGTTTGAATTTTTTATTATCGAGTATGAAGGATGCGGGTTCTATAATATTCAAAGGTATATCAAAACATGAACATAATCTCGCGATCGTTCCCGTGTTTTGGGGGATCTCAGGTTCAAATAAACTCACTTGCATAATATTTTTAAAAAAGTTATAAAATTTTAATATCAGTATATTGACATTCTCGTTAGAATGCTATATATTAATTATATGGCGTGTATAAGGGTCCATAGCTCAGATGGCAGAGCATCTGACTTTTAATCAGAGGGTCGAAGGTTCGAATCCTTCTGGACCCGCCATAAAAAATTTTAGACAAATTGTCTCCTTCGTCTAGAGGCCTAGGACACCGCCCTTTCACGGCGGCAACACGGGTTCGAATCCCGTAGGAGACGCCACGTATTTTATTATTTTTTTATTCAATTTTTGTGGATTTTATTTTTTAGTGTATGTTTCACGTGAAACAATGATGCATAACAAAATTCTTCATCAAAAATTTTTTATCATCTTTTTTGTGTATTTTTTGTTATGCATTGTGAAAATTAGATAAAATCCCACTTATTCATAATTTCATCGACAATTTTCTGAGTTTTTTCCAAGGCGATTGTCAAAGGGAGGCGTAATTCATTTTGTATCAAATTTTTCTTATACATTGCATATTTAACGGGGATAGGATTTGATTCTATGAACATACTCTCCGCAAGTTGAGTTATTTTCATATTGATATTTTGTGCGGTTTGAAGATCGTTGTTTTGCACTGCATTTATCATATTTTTTATCATTTTTGGAGCGACATTTGAGACGACGGATATAACTCCATCTCCTCCCGAACTCAGATATCCGAGGGATGACATATCGTCTCCCGACAATAATTTGAAATTTGGGATATGTTCTTTTATGTGAGATATTCGTCCAAGGTATGTATCTGAATCCTTGAGTGCGACGATTCTTGAATATTGTTTTGCGAGGGTTATGATTGTTTGAGTTGACATATTCACTGCACATCTTCCAGGATTGTTATACAATATTATTGGAATATTGGAATTTTCGTGTATTTCTGCAAAATGTTTGATAATTCCATTTTGTGTTGGTTTGACATAATATGGGACGATCGACAAGATTCCGTCTACCTTCAATTTTTCTGCTTGATTCGCGAAGAATATGGATTCACGAGTCGATGGACTGCTCGCTCCAACAATGAGGGGGACTCTTTTATTTATTATTTCCTTTGATGAGTTGATGATCAATTCTCTCTCATTATTATCGATCAGAAGACCTTCTCCCGTTGATCCACAGACTAATATCGAATCTGTTCCTCCTTCTATTTGGAAGTTTATTATTCTTTCGAGGGACTCAAGATCAACATTATTATTGCGAAAAGGAGTCACAAGTGCGACGATAGAATTAGAAAACATAAATATTCCTTATAAAAAATTTTATGAACATACACAGTATCTTATACGTCCTAAAATCCCAAATTGCAAGATATACGTATGTCTGTTTGAAAATCATGTTTGTCATTATAAATGTGGGGATATCATATGTTTTCCCATCACAAAACGAATATGACACAAAAATTATAGAAAAATATAAGAAATGGAAATATGTCGTCTCACACCCCGAAGATTTCACGTCTTCCTTCTCATTTTTCTATGAAAATCCCGATTGGCCAATGTTCGATAAAATAATCCCCCAATCAGAAAAAAATATAAAAATTATCGAAAATAGAAACGAATTGTTGAAGTGGTTTGAAAAATATTATCCCATGACATCACATGGAATAATTGTGTATTATAAAATACTCCTCAAAACCAATCCAAACCTCGCAAAAAAATATATCTCTCAAACATGGATATATCAAAATTTATCGAGTAAGTTTGCAAATGATTTTCGGAAAATATTTGATAAATTTATTTCAAATCTCGATGATGCAAAACGTATCAAAATTTTAATATCGAAAAATGATATAAAAAATCTGGAGGTTATGAAGAATACTATAAAGAACGAGACTCTCATAAAATACGTTGAAAAATATATTAAAAATTATAACAACAAAAAGATGAACAAATTGAAGGGGATAGATGTTGACATATATGATGTGAACGATAGGTATAACAAGGTGAATCAATTGATATCCTCAAAG
>CAMYPB010000033.1 GCA_947285985.1 uncultured Holosporaceae bacterium | reverse complement strand
ATCTGTTTTTGAGAGTTCATCATTCGTTTCAATCCACCTTATACTCTCATGTTTTATTATGAGGATTTGAGCGATACGCATATTGTTTTCAATTTTGAAAGGCATTTTAGATGTATTTGTCAGGATACACTTCAATTCCCCCCTATAATCCGAATCGACGATTCCTGGTGCATTCAGGATTGTTATGCCATTTTTTATTGAAAGACCTGACCTTGGACACACCATCCCAAAAAATCCGCGGGGAATCTCAATCGATATTCCAGTGGGTATGAATTTTGTTTCCATAAAATCCAATGTAATCTCTTGCCCATCATCAAAACAGGAATATAAATCGTATCCCGCACTATCAATCGTTCCAGACGATGGAACCATCGCATTTTTATGCAATTTTTTTATTTTTATGTCCATTCTCGATCTTCCTCCATTTCTATATGCTTTCTTATGAGACTCGATAATTCAATATCATGAGATAATTGATCATAATATTTAATATAAAATTTTAAGATATCTTTATTTATATTATTGTTGTTTTTTATGATAATATCTTTCAATGCTGCAGATACTTTTGAAAATTGCTCTAATTTTAAATAAATAACACACAAAAACCATAGATTATCCACGATATTTTCCTTTGATGTTTCAACGATTTCTTTTGCGATCTCGGATATATTGGATTTGTTTTGTATTTCCCATAAATTTATGGCTAAATTTCTATTATGAGAAATTGCATAACATTTTTTTATGATATCTATTATTTTTTTGTCGCTATATTCATTTTTTTTATGCGAGAGCAACGCTTTTGCAATTTCGAAATTTTGTGGGTAAATTTTATTCATTTTTTCGAGTATTGTGGCATCATTTTTTTTATAATATATTTTCAGTGATGTTGAGGTCTCGTATTTTTCGATAAAATTATCGTCGAGTTTATACTTCGATTTTTTCGGATCGAACTGAAAAATAACGTCCCTTTCTATCGATGATATCACAATTTTCAAGAGATTTTCCTTTATGATATAAACATATTGAGGAAAATTTTTTATAATATTGTTTATTATCGACAATGATTCTTCAAAATGTCCCATTTCTATATAGTTCGACACAATGATATTCGATTGATGTATAAAAAGCTCTCTATTTGTCGTCGAATCATTCTTCAGAAATGTGCCATTTATTTTGTGTTCCTCACATCTCTGACATAAGATCGCATCCCTTATTATCTTAAATTTTCCAGATATATCGTACTTATCTTGAATACTAAAAATATTATCATTATTTATATGGAATATCAATTCAACAATATTGTCGATCGATTGATTTTCATCGTGTTCTTTATTTCGAGTGAATAAATATCTTATAAAATGCAAGATAGATTTTATTATATGTGATATCAGGAACGACGAGACGAGAGCCGTGAGAATTATTATGCCATTCGTCGAAACATCGAAATACTTGAATTTAGCCGTTATCTCGCAGAGAGTTACTCCAAAATAAGAGGCCGTCAATAACAATACGTACAAAACAACGTAAATCAATGTTTTCACAATAAACGACATCTAGAACCCACATCCAAAACTATTTCAACGGTATAGATAATACATTATCTCGAATACGATGTTCAAGTTATTCGGACTTCGACGAGGAGTATGATTCCACTTGCTCACTATTCAACATCTCAATTTTCAACTGTGCATTCTTTAATTTTTCTTCGCATATCTTCTTGAGTTCAGTTCCTCTCTCAAATGATATGACAGCTTCTTCAAGGGGGAGTCTTCCTTCCTCAAGTTTCTTTATTATCTCTTCGAGTTCATTTATAGCCTGTTCAAATGATACGCTCTGTTGATTATTTTCCATAAAATCACGCATTTCTCTCCTAAACTATACATGAGGACCATTCTATCACAAATCACACGAAAAAATACCCCATAAAAATAGGGTATTTTTGATGAAACCTATTGCCTCAAGAAAGATATTTCGTTGGCTATATACATCGCTTCATCGCTGCCAGGATTGAGTCGCTTGATTCTCTGCAACATGGAGTCAAGTACGATATCGACCTCACGTATAAGTTGTTCATCAAGGTTTCCTCTTTCTTCTATTTTATCACTCAATTCATTTATCTCTTGAGAGAAAATCCTAACCCTTTTATCAACCTGATGATCACGTTGCGCAGCTTGCATTTCCAAGTTGTAAACTACACGAGCAATATTTGAATATGAATTCAAATTATTCCTGATATGATCAATCTTTTCCTCCAAGCTAGCGCTCCAAGAATTGGATATCAACATAGCTGATAAAACGCTACATGCAAAAATTTTATTTGTTTTCATAAAAACCACCTTTAAAAATAAGCTAAACTACATATGTAGTATAACATATCAAAACTTATTATGTCAAGAATATTACAAAAATATTTTTAACAATAGAATTATATTGCATTTTATGAAAATTTGAATTATTGCATTTCATTTTCGAAAGTTTGCATAAAATCCTCTTTAGAGAGTCCAGGGTGTATTAAATTTTTGAATGACATTGTTATAGTTCCCGGATTTTTTTTGAATGAACGACGAGGCCAAAATTTTCCGGAGTCAACTTTTGCAGGGAGTATAGGGATATTTAAATATTTATACATTGCGTATAATCCGCTTTTATATTCAACATCCTCTCCGTATTCTGAGCGTGTTCCATTTGGAAATATGAGGATCGAGACATTTTTTTCAGATGAAATTTTTCCGTATTTCATGAGATCTTTTATTGATTTTATTGAAGATGACCTATCAATCGCAATACATCCCAGTTTTTTGAAGTATATCCCGGCTATTGGAACATTCAATAATTCTTTTTTTATGACTATAGACAATTTATCGAAAAGTTTCGCAAAAATAAATGTTTCCCACGCTGATTGATGATTACATCCTATTATGATGGGTCCATTTTTTATATTATCCTTCAAAATATCAAGATTTTCTATTTTATAATCTATATTATTGAAAATTTTAAGACAGAACATCGTGAGATTGCAGACGGGTTTGAATGCTATTTTATACGCGAATTTTTGATTATTTGAAAAATATATTATAGGATACATTATTATAAGGTATATCGCGAATATTGGCCAATAGAAAATGTTGAATAATATATCTCGAAACATAGTATTTCTCCTTTTTTGTTATTCTAAATTATTATTTATTATGAAATTATATATAGCATTTTTACTAATATTTGTATATCTCGATAATATCTCACACGCGTCCTTTTTCGACATTTTTTGAAGCATATCAATGATGAGAGAGGATAATTCGTTCAGTTTTGCGTCATTATCAATATTGGGAGGGGATAATACTATAACAATCTCTCCTTTTATTTCATCTTTATTTGAATAGTATTCTATTATATCATCAAAGTTTCCTCTTTTTATTTCCTCAAATATTTTCGTTATTTCTCGAACTATAGCAACTGTTCGATTTTTAAAATAATTTTTCATAATTTTTAGGGATGATATAAGACGTTTTGGAGATTCAAAGAGGATGATAGTACTTTCAATTTTAGATAATTCTTCGAAATTTTTTTTGTCGACAAAACCATCGAATAAAAATCGATCGCTTGGCATACCCGATAAAACGAGGGCTGATATGACGGAGGATGCTCCTGGAATAAAAGAATATTCAATATTATTGTTATAACATGCATTAACAAGTTTATACCCTGGATCTGAAATCAAAGGGGTTCCTGCATCTGAAATAATTGCGAATACTTCATTTTTATTGAGGATTCTCTCTATTATTTTAGGAATCACGTTTTGAGCATTATGGTCATTATAGACGATTAGAGAAAATTTGTGACCTGGTGCGATGGAATTCAATAATTTCTCGGAAACACGCGTGTCCTCACAGAGTATATGATCAACACCTTTCAATATCTCGATAGCTCGCATCGAAATATCCCCCAGATTTCCTATGGGAGTTGCAACAATATATAGATTTTTAGTCATATTTTATCATTTAATTTTTTCATCAAATATCTTAGAATGATATTGTATGATAAAATGGACAGATAAAAAACAGAGAAAATATGAATATTTGTCTTATTGGTGCGAATTATGTTGGTCTCGTGACGGCAGGATGTTTTGCGGAGTATGGATATAGGATCGATATAGTCGATCGTGATTCAAAAAAAATAGAGGGTTTGAAAAAAAATATCCCCCCTATGTATGAACCAGGTCTTGAATCTCTCCTATCTAGCGCACATGAAAATGGACAGATAAAATATTATGAAAGTTTATCAGAAATACAAAATTTCCTTCCAGATATCATTATTATTGCGATTGATCCTATCTATAATGATTTGGGGGATGTTGATTTGAGTGATGTTTTGGATGGGATAGAGAGTATATGTAATAGTATTGTGCGGGATCATTATACTGTGATTATGATACGTTCAACGATGCCCGTTGGAACAGCCCGTACTATAAAAAAACGTATAAAATTTTTGAGACCTGATTTAATTATCGGGGAACATTATGATATTGTTGTCGTTCCTGGATTTTTGAGAGAGGGGTCTGCGATTCATGATTTCGTGATGGGGTATAGAATTGTTATAGGATTGGATGATGACGCGAAAAAAGCAAAGAAATATATGTTGGAACTTCATGATCCCCTCATAAAAAATGATATTCCCATTATTTTTTGTAGTGTTGAGACAGCAGAATTAATCAAGGAAGCGGCCAATAGTTTTCTTGCAATAAAAATCGCATTCATAAACGAATTTGCGGATGTCTGCGAGAGAACAGGGGCAGATATCAATACATTGGTATTAGGTCTCGGACTTGATCCTCGAATTGGAAATAAATGTATGAATATAGGGCCAGGATTTGGAGGATATGCGCTCAATAGAGATACTCGTATTATCGCGAAACTCGCAAATACATTGGGAGTCGATTTATCATTGGTTCAAGCCTCAATAAAAAGTAATGAGGATCGAAAAATCAGTATGGTGCGAAAGATTATAAATATATCTCAGGATATAGGAGGTATAAAGGATAAAAATATATGTTTTCTAGGGGCCACATTCAAACCGGAGACCTCGGAAATAAGATTCTCTATCGCTATGTTCATTATTGAAAAACTTTTAAATCAAGGGGCAAATATCTATTTGTATGATCCAATATATAGCTCAGAATATGGAAAAATTCATAACATCTTTGAAAATAGAAAAAATGTCAATATCGTGAATAATCCATATGATGCGGCAAATCAATCCGATATGATAATCATCGCAACAGAGTGGAACGAATTTCGTGAGATCGATTTCGATAAAATGAAGGAACTCATGAATAAATTTCCAAATAAAAAACCGATTATTATCGATCTTCGAAACCTCTTTCCTGCAGAAAATATGAAGGATTTCGAATATATCTCTGTCGGACGTCCTCGCGTTTTAGGATAATTTGTTATTTTATTGTCACGATTTTTATACAATATCGATATAAATTTTCTGTGTTATTTCATAAAAAATAATCCAAATATCTTGAAAATACCTGGATTATTTGTGCAAAATATTATGCTTTTTTCAATATATCAATGATCTCATCAATACACTCCGGATTCGAGATCGTCGTCATATCATCGAAATTATTTATATCATTTGACGCAATTTTTCGAAGAATTCGTCTCATAATTTTTCCAGATCGCGTTTTCGGAAGATCCTTGACGATCGTTATAATATCTGGCTTCGTTATAGGACTGATCATTTCTCCCACAATATTCGATATAATATCCTTCGCATTTTTCTTGTTTTCATCTGATATATCACGTTTTAAGACGATAAACGCATGTATACCTTCTCCCTTTATTTTATGAGGACACCCAACAACTGAAACCTCGGCAACAATCTCAGATTTCCCAATGACTTCTTCTATCTCAATTGGACTTATCCTGTGTCCTGAAACATTTAAGACATCGTCTATACGTCCCGTTATCCAAACATTTCCATCATTATCGAAATACGCTTCATCCCCTGTGCAGTATAGATTCTTGGAATTTGAATAATACAACCTATAAAGTCCTTCCTTATCCCCGTATATTCCCTTCAACATTCCAGGCATAGAATCCTTTATATAAAGCGCGCCAACCTTTTCAGGGGTCGTTATATCGTTGTCGTCCTCATCTTTTATAACGAAATTACACCCAAAAAATTTACGCCCTATGTGTCCGAAAGTTTTCATATCGTCCAGATTACAGAGGGGAGCTGTTGGAACACCTCCCAACTCAGTTTGTCCCCACATATTAACGATAGGACATCTCTTTTTCCCAACCTCATTGAAGTACCACATCCAAGTTTCTTTGTTCAAAACTTCCCCAAAAACTCCAAGATTTTTGAGGGAATCTCTTGATGTTGATCCAAGACTTTCCTTTGAATGTTGCATCATTGCGCGAAGGGCAGTCGGGGCCGTATTGAAGGACGTAATCTTGTGTTTATCAATAACCTCGAAGAATATAGATGGCCGTGGATATGTTGGAATTCCTTCGAATATGACACTCGTTACCCCGTTGCAAAGAGGTGCATATAAAGAATATGCATGTCCTCCCATCCAACCTATATCTCCAGAACACCAGAAAATCGAATCATCATACATGTTGAAAAAATATTTCTGTGTTATAGATGAGAAGAGCAGAAATCCCCCCGTTCCTTGAAGGATACCCTTAGGCTTTCCAACGGATCCAGACGTATATAGGATGAAAAGATCATCAGTTGAATTCGTTTCAACTATTTCACATTCTGTTGATTCATCTTTCGCAAGATCATAATAATCATAATCCAAATTCCTATCCCAGTTTATTTCGATATTCTGACGACGCACTATCAACGATTTTATAGGTCTGTCATTACATAACTTTCTTGCCTCATCAATATTATTTTTTAGTGGTATTATCTTTCCTCCTCTAACATTCGCATCACACGATATAATAAAACTCGAATTACAATCATTCATACGCAATGCAACTGCATTTGGGGAGAATCCTGCAAAAACCACAGTATAAGGAATTCCAAGGCGTGCACACGCTAAGCACGAATAAATTCCCTCAGGAACCATGGGCATATAGACGGTCACGTAATCATTTCGAGTCAATCCAAGTTTTTTCAAAGTATTCGCAAATCTAGATACTTCATCTTGCAACTTTTTATATGATATATACTCATACCTATCTATATCTTCACTCTGCCATATAATCGCGGTTTTTTTTGGATTTTTCAGTGCGTGCCTATCGACACAATTGTAGCATGCATTAATTTTTCCATCAGAAAACCATTCATGTATACCATTCCCCAAGTCCCTCGACATTATCGTAGGTTTCTTTATCCAGGACAATCTATCAATTTGAGCTTCCCAATACTCAACAGGATTTCGAGATGCAAATTCATAGATTTCCTTATAAATCTCCTCATTTCTCCAGGCGTCTGGATGATTCAACAACTCCTTTAATTTTCCATCTGTCATCATAAATACTTCTCATTATAGTCTAAAATAAAAATATAACATAGTCAAGAATTTTTTAGATTAACATTTTGATATGAGAAGTTGAATATTGATTAAAATTATGATATATTTTCGACAATTTGGATATTATTGCATTTGTAATAAAATATCTATATTTTTTATCGATATTTTCGATATTATTTATACGTTTTGAATTTATCCACGACGATATATTGTGGACAATTTCCATAAATTTGTCATTTATTGTCAACAAAATTTCGAGAGATTGAAAACAAAAAGCACGCGATGCCGATCTTAATTTTTCAATATTTATGAGATTCATAATATATAAAATTTGTTTAAAATCAAACAATCTCATAATGATCCAAATTTTTCCACGTCTAGCTAAAAGATAATACAAATTGTAACGAATGTCCATGAAATTTTTCTTTTGTCCATGAAATTTTTCTTTAAAATTTATATCAAATATTATGTGTGCTTTATATTTATAATTTATTTTTTTTATTTTGACAAATTCATTGATTTATTCTATACTATATTTAGACACTATGAAAGTGTCTTGGTTTTATCTTTTTTAAAAGGGGGATTATATGAGTAGGCTGTTTTTGTTGAAGGATCTCTATTAGAGAGATCCCGGATTTTGTTGGATTGAAAGGTTTAGTCTTTTTAGGAGGTTTTTGTCCTTTTCTATATTCGAGTTTGGAGTTGTCAACAATTTTTCCCCCACAAATATTGAGTTTGCACCCGCGAAGAAACAGAGGGCTTGGAGTTCATCCGACATATTTTCGCGACCTGCCGCGATTTTGACGTATGATGTTGGGAGGAGGATTCTTGCGAGTGCTATTGTTCGAACGAAGTCAAAAATATCGATATCCTCAGAGTTTTCGAGGGGGGTTCCTGGGATTTTAACGAGTTTATTGATAGGGACAGATTTTGGAGGAGTTTTGAGATTTGCGAGGAGGACGAGCATTTTTATACGATCTTCGTTCGTTTCTCCGATTCCTAAGATTCCGCCTGAACATACATTTATATTATATTTTTGAATTTTTTCTATGGTTGAGATACGTTCATCTATTGATCTTGTTGTGATTATATTTTTATAATGTTCTCTAGAGGTATCTATATTGTGGTTATAATAATCTAGGCCTG
>CAMYPB010000032.1 GCA_947285985.1 uncultured Holosporaceae bacterium | reverse complement strand
TGATCAACAAAAATATACGATTTTCGAAAAATTGATAGAAAAACAATTATCTTTCTTTTGGAGACCTGAAGAAGTCAATGTTTTGATGGATGGCATACAATATAAACAGCTTGCGGATCACGAAAAACATATATTTTTAAGTAATTTAAAGTATCAAACACTAATGGATAGTATACAAGGACGTTCTCCAAATATATTATTACTTCCTATTGTTTCTATTCCTGAGCTTGAAACATGGATTGAGACGTGGTCTTTCAGTGAGACGATTCATAGTCGAAGTTACACTCATATAATTCGCGCGATTGAATCTCAACCTGATATTGTCTTCAATGATATCGTCATCAATCCTGAGATACGGGAGAGAGCGCAGAGTATTTCGAGATATTATGATGAACTTCACAAGAATAACATTTTGATGGATGCAAGTTTTCGAGGATTTGACGTTAATTATAATAAAAAAGAACATATGAAATCCATATATATGGCCCTTCATGCAGTCAACGCCCTAGAATCCATAAGATTTTATGTATCTTTCGCATGTTCTTTTGCGTTTGCTGAACGAGAACTCATGGAGGGAAATGCGAAGATAATAAAATTGATCGCGCGAGATGAAGCCCTTCATATGGCCGGAACTCAAAAAATTCTCTCTTTTTTGACGGATGGAACGAATGGGGATGAATGGATTGATATCGCGAAGGAATGTCAGAAAGAGAGTGAACAATTGTTTATAGATGCCGCATATCAAGAGATGGAATGGGCCAAATATTTATTTAAGGACGGGTCTATGCTCGGACTTAATGAAAAAATTTTATGTGATTATGTTATGTATTTGACGAATATAAGAATGAGTGCAATAAAACTTAAATCTCCTTTTATGAATGATATAAAATCTCATCCGATTCCTTGGATAAACACATGGTTTGATTCAGATTCCGTTCAGGTTGCTCCTCAAGAAGTTGAGATGAGTTCTTATCTCATCAATCAAATAGATGCCAATATAGATCAAGAAGATTTAAATAATATCGAGTTATAGGGAAATATAGAGGGAATATTATTATGAGTTTGACAGTTATCAAGAGAAATGGGGATCGTGTTCCTTATGATGAGGAATGCATACATCGTATTGTTGGACATGCATGTCGTGGAATTGAAAATGTTTCGCTGTCAGAAATAGTCTTACACGCCGGAATTCAGGCGTATGACGGAATAACAACGTCTGAAATTCATGATATGACCATAAAATCTGCAGCTGATAAAATCTCGATCAATACTCCAAATTATCAATATGTTGCCGCGAATTTAACGATCTTCAAAATCCGAAAGATAGCGTATGGAAGTTGGGAAGTTCCATCCCTTTTTGATCATATAAAAAAAATGTGTGATAATAACTGGTATGATAAATCTCTCATAGAAAAATACACAAAAGACGAGCTAGATTTTTTGAACTCTAAAATTCGTCATGAATTAGATCTGAAATTTTCGTATGCCGCGACAAAACAATTTGAAGGAAAGTATCTCGTTCAAAATAGAGTGACGGGTCGCGTACTTGAAAGTCCCCAGATGGCCCTCATGTGTATATCTCTCGCATTATTCCAAGATTTTTCACACGACAAAAACGAAAGATTAAATATTATAACAGAATTCTACAATAATCTTGCGGAACAGAATATCTCTCTCCCAACCCCCATTATGGCGGGAGTTCGAACCCCTCTTCGACAATTTAGTTCGTGTGTCTTGATAGAATGCGGAGATTCGTTGGATAGTATAGCTGCGACATCATCTTCTATATTGAGTTATGTCTCGCAACGTGCAGGAATTGGGATAAATATCGGACAAATTCGTGCGAAGGGGACTCCCGTTCGAAATGGATCCGTCTATCACACAGGAATCACACCTTTCATAAAATTTTTCCAATCTGCGGTCAGGAGTTGTTCGGCGGGGGGTGTCCGTTCGGGGGCCGCAACTGTTTATTATCCTATATGGCACTACGAAGTTGAAGATATGATCGTCCTAAAAAATAATAGGGGTGTTGAAGAAAATCGCGCAAGACATTTAGATTATGGAGTCCAAATAAATGGATTTCTATACAAAAGACTTCAACAAGGTGGTGACATAACTCTCTTCTCTCCAAACGAAGTTCCAGACCTATATAACTCATTCTTCGAAAATCAAGATGAATTCGCAAGGTTGTATGAACTATATGAACATGACGATAACATAAAATTCAAAAAAACAATAAAAGCAATAGATTTATTCTCACTTCTCATGAAAGAAAGGGCGAGTACTGGACGAATATATATCATGAACGTTGATCATTGCAACACACATTCGTCTTTCCTCGAGGAATTTGCTCCTATAAAACAATCGAATTTATGTTCTGAAATAACACTCCCAACAAAACCCCTCAGTTTGAAAGATAAAAATCAAGGTGAAATATCCCTCTGTATACTGGCCGCTATAAACGTTGGGAAAATAGGACTCGATCACAACAAAATGAAAAATTGTTGCAAATTGCTAGTATACGCTCTAGATAGTCTCATTGATTATCAGTCATACCCCGTCTATGAATCGGAAAAAAGTACGAAAGAAAGACGATCCCTTGGAATTGGAGTTATAAATTACGCAACATTCCTAGCAGAGAGAAATCTAAACTTCTCGAGTAATGAAGGGATAGAAATAACCCATGAATTATTCGAAATGTTTCAATATTATTGTATCGATGCGTCAGTTGAACTCGCAAAAATCAAAGGAAAATGCGCGAAATTTAACGAGACGAAATATTCGAAGGGTATCCTTCCAATCGACACATACTACAAAAAAGGAGTCGACAAAATAATATCAAATGATTCCCTCAAAATGAACTGGGAAGAATTACGCCAGAAAATCCTGAAGTATGGAATGAGAAATAGTACGCTCACCGCAATTATGCCATCAGAAACATCTTCTCAAGTGAGCAATTCGACGAATGGAATCGAACCTCCAAGAGGACTCGTCTCTGTCAAACAAAGTAAGGACGGGATCCTAAAACAAGTCGTTCCAGATATCGAAAAAATAGGACATAGATACGAATTATTATGGGATATCCCAAATAATACAGGATACCTTTCAAAGGTCGCAGTTATGCAAAAATTTATAGATCAGTCTATCTCAACGAACACAAATTATGATCCTGAGAAATATCCAGACAACAAAATCCCAATGCAAGTCCTATTGAAAGATCTGCTCTTCGCATACTCTATTGGTATCAAAACTCTATACTACCACAACACTCGAGATCACGCGTCAGACGATTCTGAAAAACTCGATGGATGTGTTGGAGGGGCATGTAAATTATAGGAGCATACTATAAATATCCGTATGTGTTGTTTCATCGAAATATTTCTTGATATCGTTTAAAATTCGATGATTTTCCAAAACGCATGCGGGTATTTCAACAGGACTCTTCTTTCTATACCATTCGAATTTTTCATCGATCGTCATATATGAATCAAGCCCTGAAATTTTGTCACACAATTGCAAGAGCCTGACATAATCATTGTTATAATCAACATCCTTCAAGATATTATATATTTCTATCGCTTCATTTTTATCATTGTGACAATAAAACATGATATAATCGAAGTTGTCTTTCGATGGGAAAGGATGTGATACGCAGATATTCGCAATATCTATATCGTCTTTTTTAAAGAGGTTATATCCATATCTTGGATGCATATACATCTCTTCTTTCGATAGATAAAATTTCCCAATATCATGATTTAAACCGTATATAAATGATAAATTTTTATCGAGTATCCCGTTCATTTTATCGGATATCTTCAAGGACGCATTGGCCACACAAAATGAATGTTGCATCGTCATGATGTTTCTATCATTTATTTCTATATTGTTATTATAAATCGTCATCATATTTTTCACCCTATCTTTTTGTGAACGGGCCCTTGGAAGATCCCGATATAAACTGTCTGACATAAGGGTTCGTTGATGTATCGATCTCTTCTTTCGTTCCCTCCCATATGATTTTTCCATCGTATAGGAGACCCGTTCGATCACTAATAAAACGAAGACTATTCAGATCATGAGTTATCGAGAGTGCGGAAATTCCCATATCCTTCGTGCACCTAACAATGAGTTCATTGATCGTTCCACTTGTTATTGGATCGAGTCCAGTTGTTGGTTCATCGAAGAATATAATATCTGGAGAGGTTGCGATCGCTCGAGCGAGGGCTACTCTCTTTTTCATTCCCCCAGACAATTCAGAAGGAGAGAGCATCGCGATTTTTTCGTCCAAATCAACGGCCTCCAATTTTTCGATCGCGATTTTATAGGCTTCCTTTTGACTCATCGAATAACCATATATCAACCCAAACGCAACATTATCAATGACATTCAAACTATCAAAAAGAGCACCCCCTTGATATAACACACCGCATTTTAGAAGTATCTCATTCATCTCTTTTTGAGTCATCTTTGATATGTCTTTTCCATTTATTTTTATTATTCCAGAATCATGTTTTAAGAGTCCTAATATGCATTTTATGAGGACAGATTTTCCCGTTCCTGATCCCCCAATAATAACGTATGATTCACGAGGGTATATCGATAGACTAACATCTTTTAGGACATGCTTATTTCCAAAAGATTTACTCAAATTTGATATTTCTATAACTTTGTTTGTCATTTTATTTTTCTCCTATATAAAACATTTTCATGAAGGCTATACAAACGTTATAACATAGTTTCTGTATAATCATGACATTTCGTACACAACTTTTTTTTCTAAAATAGAAGAAAAGTTAGGATATAATTCATAAGGAGGATCAATATCGAAGATGAAACGACAGAATTCGTCGTTGCACGTCCAACTCCTTCAGCACCCCCCTTCGAGAAATATCCATGATAACATCCCATAAGACACACAATAAACCCAAAACATGACCCTTTGATGAGCCCCGCGAATAAATCCCAATATTCCATATTATGGAAAGTTTGATATATATAATTCGCAGAATTAAATTTAAAATTATAGACGGATATTATATATCCCCCGAATATCCCAATGATATCATCGATGAAAACGAGGAAAGGAAGAAGAATAACGCCCGATAGAATACGAGGGAAAACAAGGTATTTAAAGGGATTGACGGAAAGAGTCGTCAATGCGTCTATTTGTTCTGTGACGCGCATTGTTCCAATTTCCGCGGTCATAGACGCTCCAAGACGTCCTGCGACCATCAAAGCGGTTAAAACTGGGCCCAATTCTCGGACCATGGCCAACATAACGACAGTTGGGATCGCGTTTTCCGCGGAAAATTCCGAAAATCCACTATAACATTGAATAGCCATCGCCATACCTGTGAAAATCGCAGTCAATCCAACAACTGGAAGGGAAAAATATCCGATCTGTATAACTTGAGTCCAAATCTGTTTCCAAAAATAAGGAGGAGAAAATCCTAAGACCACACTTTTAAAAAGAAATATCGTAATACTTCCTATCGATCCCAAAAAAGAAAGAAATAAGGATCCGATTTTTTCTAAAAACTTCATGATCATAAAACAAAATCCCAAAAATAAAAAAAACAACAAAAAATTCCCTCACATATTCTTAATTCTACTATGAATCAAGAATATCTTCAATCTTTGGGGTCTTTGTGTTTTAAAGGATATCGAAAAATATCAAGAAAATATATGTATCATTAACAAAAATATGTTATAAATAAAAAAAGAGAGGAACAACACACTTCTGGATGGGGGATTTTGTCATGAAATGTCAAATCTTGAATTTTTTCGATATCTTAGAAATGGAAAAAATTATACTAATTTCTAAAATTGAAAATGATTAGATCTTTTTATAATTTTATGTTTCAGAGTTTTTGTTGATTAAAAGTTATTGACAAAATGATGAAAATGATGTAGTCTAAATCTATAAAAGCCCAGATAGCTCAGTCGGTAGAGCAAGAGACTGAAAATCTCTGTGTCGCTGGTTCGATTCCGGCTCTGGGCACCATCTTGTTTTTTTATTCTCTTGATTGTGTTTCAAAAATTGATGTATAATTCGCGTAGTATTTGAAATATATTTTCCATAAATATGAAATATTCGAAAGAATTCTATGATGCACTTGATATTTCGTCTAGTTGTTTTGTTTTTGCGTCTGCGGGTTCTGGGAAGACGAAGATTCTTGTTGATCGATATATAAAGTTTTTATATATGGGGATAAGTCCGAGGGAGATACTTTGCATAACATTCACGAATGCTGCGGTTTTTGAGATGCAGAGTCGTATATCATCGATACTCCGTCGTCTTGCGGTTGACATAGATTATGCTATGGAGTATTTAACGGATATTTTATGTATCAAAGATATAACATCCAAAGATATTGATAGGATACAGAATTTATTTTTTCAATTTGAGGATAATTTGTATGATATCAATATTGTGACGATACATTCTTTCTGTCAGGATTTGATAGGGGATTATCCCATGGAATCCGGGATATCTCCTATATTTCGTATAATTGATACGAATGATTCTTTGGAGATCATCGAGGAGTCTAGGAAGAATGTTTTCAGGAGATACATAGATGATGGAATCGACACGCATTTTGTCTCGGAACTTTCGAGACTTATGTCGAGTTATTCATTTAATGAGTTTTTGTGTGGAATTTTAGTTAATAATTCTAAATTTAGATTATTGTTCGAGAGATATACGAATATCGATGATTATCGTTTAAAATTGGAGAAAATTTTTAATATTGGTTGCGATGAAGAATTTCCTATAGGTCTCTGTGATAAAGTTTTGAAATTATCTCAAAATCAAAATATTGAGGAAATTTTTTTTACGAAATCTGGGACGACGATAAGAAAGCGTATAAAAATTGATGGTTTTTCAGAGGATGATATAAGGATAATCTCAGACATTCTCCTTCATAATCGTGAGATATCGAATAAGAGGAATCTTATTTCGAAGACATATAATTTTTTGAGGATATCAAAGGATGTATACGATGAGTATCAATCTATAAAATGTGAGAGGGGACTCCTCGATTTTTTGGATGTTATTCACAAGGCAAATTTTTTGATAACTAAAAGTTTCGCGAAGGATTTCATAATATCGCGCCTTGGAAGTCGTATACATCATATCATGATAGACGAGGCTCAGGATATGAGTTTTGATCAATGGGGAATAGTATCCAATATATTCGATGAAATTTTTATGGATCAGAGTCTCGAGAATACTCTCTTTGTTGTGGGGGATATCAAACAGTCTATCTATAGATTTCAGGACGCGAGTCCAAAGGAGTATATAAAATTTTATAATCATTGTTCGAATGTTTTTTCATCGATGAATAGGAGATTTCATGAGGTATACCTCACAACGAGTTATCGATCTCTTCGAAATATTCTTGTGGGAGTCGACGATTTTTTTGATGGGAAATACGATGATTATGCATTTTCTTATGATAACAATCCTATAGAATATAAAAGACATAAAAATTTTCGAGATGAAGATCCTGGGATTTTTGAGATGAAAAATCTTGAGGATACGGATAGTGTTGTTGATTTCATAAAATATCTAATAAATGAGAGAAAAATAAATGATAAAGACATCATGATTTTAATGCGAAATCGAAATACTTTATTTTTCGAGATTATGGAAAAATTATTGGAAAATGGGATTGATGTTTTGGGATCGAACAGGATTGATTTTTCATCGTCTCTCATCATACAGGATATCCTTGGGATAGTTGAGTTTTTGATAGATAGAGATGACAGGTATGCACTTTTTTGTATGATAAAGAGTAGTTATATTTTTGAGAATAATATGACGGATAATGATATATACAGAATTTCTATGATGGAGGGGGATGATATATTGTGTATCCTGAAGGAATATAGTATAGAGCATTATGATATTATATCATCGATAATAGAGGATACGAAATATTTAGATACATTTAGTATATTCTTTTATATAGCGATGAATATTGTGAGGTATACCAATAAATACGAAAGGGAGATAGTTGATATATTTTTAAATTATATACAAAAATATATAACATCCAAAAATAACAATGATAATCTTCGTGAATGTCTGTCGTATTTCAAGAGGTCTTCGATAGAGTTTGTTTCGTCCGATAACAATAATAAATCTTCTGGAGTTGTTCTAACGACGATTCATTCTTCGAAAGGACTCGAATCCAAGGTTGTTGTTCTCATAGATTTTTCTTCAACATGTGATAAAAACAAGATAAATTTTATATGGAATGACGATATGGAAGATCCTTTATTTTTGATACGTCCAAGTTTGAAGGATAGTTTCAAGGAGGTATCTTTTATTGTCGATGATTTTATAGATCAGGAGAATAGAGAGTTATTGAGATTGTTATACGTCGCGATGACTCGTGCTCGAGATGAATTATATATATGTGGGCCATTTTTTAAGGATGGTGTATACAATATGATATATAATAACAAGAATAATGATAATATTGAGGGATTTTGTGATGGAAAAAAATAATATTGTTTTGGAACTTCGGAATATATCGAAGAGTTTTGTTGTTGGGGATAATGAGATATTAACAATTTTAGACGATATCAATATTTCCATAAAAAAAGGGGAGAGTGTGTCACTCGTTGGACAGAGTGGATCTGGGAAGTCGACACTCCTTCATATCGCTGCTCTCCTTGATAATCCGTCATCTGGAGATATTTTTATAGGGGGGAGTCGTGTTGAGAGGGAGAATGATAGATTGAAGACGGAAATACGTCGTAAAAATATAGGGTTTGTCTATCAATTTCACAATCTTCTTCAAGAATTCAGTGCGCTTGAGAATGTTATGATTCCCCAGATGATAAATTCCAATATTTCGAGGAAGGAGATTGTCGAGAGATCTAAGGAACTCTTGAATATTGTTGGACTTTCCAATCGGACGTATTATAGTCCCAAAAAAATGTCGGGAGGAGAACAACAGAGAGTCGCGATAGCCCGTGCTCTCTCAAATGATCCGGATATTATTATCGCGGACGAACCAACGGGAAATCTCGATGATAAAACATCATACGTCATATTCGACCTCATGATGAATCTCACATTGACGAGGGGTATGGCTATCCTCATGGCAACCCACAATCATGAACTCTCCAATAAATTTAAACGACAAATAAATTTGAAAAATGGACAAATCCACGAATCTTGATGAATTTTATAAAAATTGATATCATTTTATTATAAAATCGTTTTTATTGCTTGGGGGTATTATGGGGATTTTTAGATGGATTTTATGTATATTTTCGTTTTTTATAATGAATGTTGATGATGTTGACGCGGCTTATGCCCCTTCAAAACCAAGTTCTAAGTCTAAAAATAATAAATCTACGAAAAATCAGAATAATAATAACAATAACAAAAATAAAAAATCTCAAAATAAACGAGAGGATAATACACCACAAAATAATGATAAATCTAACGAAAATACGTCTAAAAATAATGACAAAAAAGATGAATCTAATATAGACAACAAGACGTCTCCGCAAAATAATCCTGAGAAGAATAATCTTCAGTCAAAGAATGATGTATCCCCTCAAAATAAAGATGTCTCCAATCCTGATAATAATGTTATGAACAACAATATATCTCAAAATAATAATAATAAT
>CAMYPB010000031.1 GCA_947285985.1 uncultured Holosporaceae bacterium | reverse complement strand
AAATCACGATAGCACAACAATAGTTAAAAAATCGTTAATTTTTGAAATTTTTTTTGATGAGTTGAAGATTGTATAAAAAAAATAGTATGATATATTGAGTTTTTATAATGATTTTTTTAGGATTGAGATTATGGGAATAAGTTTGAGTCATTTGTTGATAGTTATGTTGATCGTTCTCATATTGTTTGGTGCTGGAAAATTACCGAGTGTTATGAACGAACTCGCAAAGGGCATCAAATCATTTAAAAACACTCTAAAAGATGATGACGATAATCCCCTAAACATCGATACAAATCCTAAAAACAATAAGGAGAAATAAAATATGTCTAATATAAATAATAATCCTGAATTCGATCATATAACCGTTTCATCGGGTCTCATAAAACAGGTCGTCTCACAAGTCGAAAATCTTGAGGAACAAAAAGCCCAAATTATGGCCGATATAAAAGATGTCTTTGATAATGCACGATCTCAAGGTTTAGACGTCAAAGTTCTTCGACAACTCATCCGTCTTCGAAAACAAAAAGAAGAAGATGTTCAAGAACAGGAAGAACTCCTCGAAATATACAAAAGAGCTCTTAATCAATAGAACATAAAATTTTGGATAAATGCTATGAATAATCAAAATATACGTAATTTTTCTATAATTGCACATATAGACCATGGAAAATCAACACTAGCAGATAGAATCATAGAAATGTGTGGTGGATTAGATAAGAGGGAAATGAAGGCTCAAGTCCTCGATTCTATGGATATTGAAAGGGAAAGGGGAATAACAATCAAAGCGCAAACCGTCAGACTCGAATACAAGGCAGACGATGGAAATACGTATATTTTAAATCTAATAGACACACCAGGACATGTTGATTTCGCGTATGAAGTGAGCAGATCGTTATACGCGTGTGAGGGATCATTATTAGTCGTAGACGCAAGCCAAGGAGTTGAAGCTCAAACTCTCGCAAACGTCTATCAAGCGATTGATTGTGATCATGAGATCGTCGTCGTCCTCAACAAGATAGACCTTCCAGCCGCTGATCCAGACTCTATAAAACAACAGATCGAAGATGTCATAGGATTGGATGCGAGTGATTCTATATGTGTATCCGCGAAAACAGGATTTGGAATCAAAGACGTTTTAGAAGCGATCGTCCACAGATTACCCCCTCCTAAAAAATCGGAATCTGATAAATTATGCGCACTTCTTGTTGATAGCTGGTATGATCAATATTTGGGAGTCGTCATACTTGTTCGAATTATGGACGGTGAATTGAAGGCTGGTATGAAAATAAAAATGATGTCGAATAATGCGGAATACATAGTCGATAACGTTGGATATTTCATGCCTAAAAAAACTATGACGGAAAGTTTAAAAACAGGAGAGGTAGGATTCATAACGGCTAGCATCAAGGATATATCCGACTGTCAGGTTGGAGATACGATAACTCTCGTGAAAAATCCATGTGAAAAACCATTGAAAGGATTTAAACCTTCTGTCCCCGTTGTATTCTGTGGAATATTTCCGGTTGACGCATCTGATTTCGAACGCTTAAAAGAAAGTATGTTAAAATTACATTTAAACGACGCGAGTTTTTCTTTTGAAATGGAGACGTCTGCAGCCCTTGGATTTGGATATAGATGTGGATTCTTGGGACTTCTCCATCTCGAAATAATTCAGGAACGTTTAGAAAGAGAATTCAATATCGATATAATCACGACATCTCCTAGCGTCGTCTATAAGATATATATGACAAATGGAGAATTGATAGAACTCCATAATCCCGCTGAAATGCCAGATGTCGTCAAAATCGGGCATATAGAAGAACCTTGGATTAGAGCAACAATAATCGTCCCTGATGATTATTTAGGAAATGTTTTGGCACTATGTGAAGACAAGAGAGGAGAACAAGTCGATATAAATTTCGTAGGGAACAGAGCAGTTGTTCAGTATAACCTTCCATTAAATGAAGTCGTCTTCGATTTTTATGATAGATTGAAATCCGCGACGAAAGGGTATGCAAGCTTTGAATATCATCCAACAGAATATCGAGAGGGAGATCTCGTCAAAGTTTCAATACTCGTTAATTCTGAACCAGTCGACGCACTCTCAATGATTATTCATAAAACACGCGCAGAAAAACGAGGACGAGCGCTCTGCGTTAAACTTAAGGATCTAATCCCAAAACAACTCTTTAGAATCGCAATTCAAGCAGCGATAGGCGGAAAAGTTATAGCAAGAGAAACGGTTTCAGCCTATAGAAAAGATGTCCTCGCGAAATGTTATGGGGGAGATGTCTCGAGAAAACGTAAGCTCCTTGAAAAACAAAAAGAAGGAAAAAAACGTATGAGACAATTCGGAAATGTTGAAATCCCTCAGAAAGCATTCATCGAAGCGCTCAAAATCTCAGATGATTAAACATAATTTAACCATGAAAAAGGAATATATCGAAAAAACGATATATCCTTTCACTTTGTGAGATTGTTTATGAAAAATTTTATAAAACTGTTCATAATGTCCGACATATGGAAAACATTGTTTATGGGAGTTAGAATGTGTTTTCGAAAACCCATAACAACGAAACTCCCAAAACAAAATATCGAGAGATGTCCTCATTTTCGTCGATTTTTTCATATAGACAATCAAAAAAACAATGGAAAATGCGTGGGATGCAAGATATGTGAGAATATTTGTCCATGTTCTGCTATCATAATCATTGATAAAAATAATTGTAAATTTGACAAAAATCGTTGTGCGTATTGTGGACTCTGTGAAAAAACATGCCCGACAAATGCTATAAAATTCACAAAAGACAAAATATAAAAATAATTATAAATTTATGATCAATGTATTTAAATGCCCATAGTTTTGTGTGTTGGTGTCTGATTGTATTGTGAAGAGATACATAAAATTTTATGGGCAAAAAACACATCTTTTCAAAGCTGCGATAATCTTATAGAATTGTTTTCAGGTTTGTTTAACAATATTAGGAATAATTTTTATGTTATCACACATAAATTTAATTATTGTTCTTTCTGGAATTGTTGCGGTCTTATTTGCACTTTTCAAAATCCACTCGGTTTTCAAACAGTCTTGTGGAAACGAGAAAATGATGCAGGTTGCAGGCGCTATCCAAGAGGGAGCAAAGGCATATTTAAATAGACAGTATTCAACGATAAGTATTGTTGGAATATTACTTGCGATTTTATTGTGGATATTCTTATCATCTTATGTTGCGATTGGTTTTATACTTGGAGCTATATTGTCGGGTGTTGCGGGATATATTGGAATGAATATATCTGTACGTGCGAATGTACGCACGGCTGAGGCCGCGAGAATCTCCATACATAAAGCTTTATCCGTTGCGTTTGATTCTGGATCTATAACGGGTTTGTTGGTTGTTGGAGCTGGACTCCTTGGAGTTTCTGTCTATTATTTCATACTCCAATCAATGGAAATGGATTCTAGATTGATAACAGAGTCTCTCGTTGCATTAAGTTTTGGGGCATCTTTAATCTCAATTTTCGCGAGATTGGGAGGAGGAATTTTCACGAAGGGAGCGGACGTTGGAGCGGACCTCGTTGGAAAAATTGAATCGAATATTCCTGAAGATGACCCTAGAAATCCTGCGGTTATCGCGGACAATGTTGGGGATAACGTTGGGGATTGTGCGGGAATGGCCGCGGACTTATTCGAAACGTATGCCGTGACGATCGTCGCATCCATGGTTCTGGCCAGTATTTATTTCTCCGATGAAATAAAATCAACAATAATGATATATCCTCTAGCTATAAGTGCGGTCTGTATACTTGGATCTATATTGGGAACATTCTTCGTTAGACTGGATAGTTCAAACAACGTCATGAAGGCACTTTATAAGGGATTGATAGGTGCTGGTATATTTTCGTTTGGATTCATTTATCTTGTGACGAATTCTATATTTGATAGTATGGATCAGATAATAAATTATAACGGTGGTTCTTTCATGCCATCAAATTTAATAAATTGCAGTATTATAGGAATTGCGGTCACAGGGTTGTTGGTGTGGATAACAGAATATTACACATCAACGAGTTATAGGCCTGTGAGAAGTGTTGCAAAATCTTCTGAGACGGGACACGCAACGAATATAATTCAAGGACTTGCTGTTTCTATGGAATCAACTGCCCTTCCTGTTATAGTCATTTGTGGAGGAATTGCGTGTTCATACGTAAGTGCGGGATTATTCGGAATTGCGATAGCCGCGACAACTATGCTCGCATTTGCAGGAATTATTGTCGCGTTAGATGCGTATGGCCCTGTGACGGACAATGCGGGAGGAATCGCAGAGATGTCAGAACTTCCAAGTGATGTTCGAACGATAACAGACGCGTTAGACGCGGTTGGAAATACGACGAAAGCAGTTACGAAGGGTTATGCGATAGGATCCGCGGGACTCGCAGCTCTTGTTTTGTTTGCAACGTATGTCGAAGATTTGAGACATTATTTCCCAAATTTGAACATAGAATTTAATTTACAGAATCCTTATGTTATGATCGGACTCTTAATCGGAGCACTCCTTCCATATTTGTTTGGATCATGTGGAATGAAAGCGGTTGGACGTGCGGGATCTGCTGTCGTTTTGGAAGTACGTCGTCAATTCAAAGAGATTCATGGAATTATGACGGGAGAGTCAAAACCAGATTACACACGTGCAGTTGATTTATTGACTAAAGCCGCGATAAAAGAGATGATCGTCCCATCCATCCTTCCGATTATTGCTCCTATAATTGTTTATTTCGTAGTGAATGCTATAGCTGATCAAAATCAAGCATTCTCCGCACTTGGAGCGACTCTCATAGGAACGATCGTAACGGGATTGTTCGTTGCGATTTCTATGACGTCTGGAGGGGGAGCATGGGATAATGCGAAAAAATATATAGAAGATGGACATCATGGGGGAAAGGGTTCAGAATCCCACAAGGCGGCCGTTACGGGAGATACAGTTGGAGATCCATACAAAGATACGGCGGGCCCTGCTATCAATCCAATGATTAAAATTATCAATATAGTTGCGTTATTATTGCTTGCTATACTTGCATAAAAAAACAAAAAAAAAAGAGAAGATTATACCTTCTCTTTTTTTTAAACGTCATCTAAAAATCTATCCATATCTAATTTTTCTTTTGTTGATTTTTGTTTTTTTGTATTATCTTTTTTTGTATCCTCCGTTTTCTTGGTGTTTGGATTATTGTCTTTATCCTCAGAAATTTTTGGTTTTAAAGTGGCAAGATCCTTTGCGTTTTCTTGAGATTCTATTTTTTTATCGGGAATGATGAATTGTTCATCTTCTATAACACTATTTGTGTTATTATTATTTTGAGAGGATATTGAAATTCTGTCTTGTGATTTATTATTTTCACCAACGAATTCTATGATACTATCCTTCGACATTTTATTCATATAATTCATGACGGTATCCTGGAGATTGTCTGGAAGGACGATAATAATACTATTTGATATATTTATTATGTATGGTCTAATTTTTGAATCAGCGAGATACTCTGGAATATGATCATCATCTTTTATGAGGAAATTTGAAATTCCTATATTAATCGCAGCAACGATTATAATCCCCCGTATAATCCCGAGGATCCCCCCCAGAAATCTATCCGCATTGTTGAATATACTTTTCTTGACAATTTTTGAACAGAAATAATTTATACTGCTGAGTATCGTGAGAAACAAGACAAATAAAACACAAATCGTCACGAAATCTGCGATCAATTTGTGGGAGATATAATCACGAGTGAAAGATTTCACATGTGGAAAAATCGAGATTGTGAGGAATATCCCTCCAACCCACGATAATATTGAGAGTATTTCTTTCGTGACTCCCCTCACAAATCCCACGACAAAAGAAACGAATACTATGAAAATTATTGCTAGATCAACGATAGGAAATGAAGACGTATCCATATATTTTATGCATAAATTTTATAAAAAGCCTGATATATATAAAATAACAATATATTGGAAAAATCTAAAGGAAAATATAAATGAAAAGGTATGGTATTTTTCACACATACCTTTTTTCAAGATTTATATATCTTTCATGGAAAATTTTATACGATTTTTATCATCTATATCGATAACTTTCACTTTCACGTTTTGATGTAATTTCAAGACATCCGCGACATTTTTAACTTTTTCTTTCGATATATTACTTATATGGACGAGCCCTTCACGTCCTCCGTCTATCGAAATGAAAGCTCCAAAATCCGTTATTTTGACGACTTTTCCATTGTATACCGTTCCGATCTCTGGCATACATCCGATTGACTTGACATATCCCAAAGCAATTTCGAGGTTTTGTTTATTATTCGAGAATATCGAGACTGTTCCATCGTCATCTATATCGATTTTAGCCTTTGTTTTCTCACATATTTCCTTGATCATCTTCCCACCCGGACCTATGAGATCACGAATTTTGTCAGGATCGATTTTCACCTTGACGATGCGAGGAGCATTCTCATTTAAATCCGTTTTATTGTGGGAGATTGCTTTCGACATTTCAAGGAGGATATGTTTTCGTCCTTCATGAGCTTTTGCGAGTGCATTTTTTATTATCTCTCGATTGATACTCGTTATTTTTATGTCCATTTGAAGGGCTGTTATTCCATTCAATGTCCCTGCAACTTTGAAATCCATATCTCCCAGATGATCCTCATCCCCCATAATATCAGATAATACGACATAATTTTCATCTTCTTTTATGAGACCCATCGCGATTCCTGCGACCGGATTTTTCAAGGGAACTCCAGCAGACATAAGAGACAACGAACTCCCACAAACTGTCGCCATAGAAGAGGATCCATTTGATTCCGTTATTTCCGAGACGACACGGATCGTGTATGGAAAATCAGATTGATCTGGAATAACGGAATGTATTGCTCTCCACGCGAGTTTCCCATGTCCTATTTCTCGACGTCCTGGAGCTCCGAGTCGCCCTATCTCCCCAACGGAAAAAGGAGGGAAATTATAATGTAACAAAAACTTTTCTGTTGTTTCTCCCGAGATATCATCAACAATCTGTTCATCTTCACTTGATCCCAATGTCGTTATGACGAGGGCTTGAGTTTCCCCACGAGTGAACAAAGCACTTCCATGAACTTTCGGAAGAATATCAATCTCACACGTTATATCACGGATCTGATCAAGTTTTCGTCCATCAACTCGAATTTTTTTATTGAGGACCATATCTCTCATTGTTTTCGATAACAGGCCCTCAAATAACATGTCAACTGTCACCTCAGAAATTTCGTCACTAACAAATTTCTCAATCGTCGATTTTTTAACTTCCTCGATTTTGTTGCGACGACTTAATTTCTCCTTTATTGTGAGTGATTCTCTAATTCCGTCTATCGAAAATTTTTCAATTTCAACGAGGAGATCCTTATATCTCGTCTCATAACTCTCAACCTGAAGAATAGTTTTATTTATCTTTTGCTTCAAAGATTCGATCATTTGAATGACAGGTTGAAATGATTCAAATCCAAACATGACAGCATCGAGCATAATATCTTCAGGGAGTTCTTCGGCCTCAGATTCAACCATGAGAATTCCTTCTCTCGTTCCTGCAACTGTTAAATCGAGTTTATTATTTTCAATTTTATATGGATTTAGTATAAATCCTTCAGATTCTGTATACCCCACTCGACATCCCGCAACGGGCCCGAGGAAAGGAACCCCCGAAATAGAGAGGGCTGCAGAAGATCCAATGAGTGCCGCGATTTCAGGAGGGCATTCCTCATCGAAACTCAACGTCGTACATATGATTTGAACCTCATTGAAGAATCCGTCTGGAAAGAGGGGACGAATCGGACGATCGATTAGTCTCGCAATCAATGTCTCTCTTTCTGATGGTTTTCCCTCTCGTTTGACGAATCCCCCAGGAATTCGTCCAGACGCATAAAATCTTTCCTGATAGTTTATTGTGAGGGGAAAGAAACTCGCGTCTTCAGCCTGTTCTTTCGAAAAGACAACCGTACACAAAACCGTCGTATCACCATATCTCACGACAACTGACCCATCAGATTGTCTCGCGATTTTTCCCGTTTCTATGGAGAGATCTTTCCCTCCCCATTTTATTTTCTCTGACACTATAGAGAACATCAATAATTATTCCTTTTTAATCTAAACGTTTAGATAACAAATCTAATTCCTTCTTTTCAACTAAAACTCTACCATAGTTTTCAAAACATCACCACATTCAAAACACAACTTTTTTTAATTTTTTTAAATCATCATCTAAAACAACAAGAATATATTTATAATACAAAATATTATACATTGTGAAAATATTGTATAAAAACTATTCGATGCCTGAAAAATATAATGTAACAATTTGTAATAAATTATGGAAAGACTTGTTGAGATTCATGGTATACACTGAATTGCGTATACGTTTTGTATTAATTATTAATTATTTTTGTGGATTTGAGTCTTATGGATTTTGAGATGAACTATGAGCTGAGAGATCAGACTACCATACGTGAAAGTGTTGAGTTTGTTGGGATAGGAGTTCATAGTGGGATCGAATCGAGGATGATTGTTCACCCTGCCCCTCAAAATAATGGAATCGTTTTCAGACGTCTTGATATCGATGACAATAGGAAGAAGATCGTCAAATTATCGGCGGATACTGTCGTTGATCCTGTGATGTGTACGCGAGTTGTCAATGAATTTGGAATATCTGTCTGTGTTATAGAACACCTCATTGCAGCCCTTCGTATTTCTGGGATAACGAATGTTTTCATCGACATAGACCATGAGGAAGTTCCGATTCTCGACGGATCTGCAAAAATTTTCGTCGAATCGTTCACGAATGCGGGAACAACGAGACAGAATATGAAGGTCCCCGCGATCGTCATACAAAAAGAGATATCTATAGACAATGGAAGGGGATCGCGTATATCTATCCTCCCTCCGAGACATAATGATGATCACAATATCGGACTATCGATCAACATTTCCCTCAATTATGAGAGGATAAATGATGTCATCTTGGGAAACAATCGTTGCACTTTTGAACTCGATCAAAATTTGCGCGATGAAAAATTGATGGATATCGCGAGGGCGCGTACGTTTGGATGGTTTGAGGACGCCCAAAAGATAAAGAGTATGGGATTGGCGAGGGGTGCATCCGAAAAAAATACCCTCATAATCATGCCGGACAACTCCATATTGAACGATGAGAAACTGCGTTCAAACGATGAGATTATATGTCACAAGGCCCTCGACCTCATAGGGGATATCTCGATCATAGGATACGATATAATAGGACGAATCGTTGGAATCAACACATCACACTCCCAAAATAATGTCCTCATGAATAAACTTATGAACGAAATAAAAGAACATACCGTCATACAAAAATCGTACGCACGTAACCCTGATCTAAACAATATCCATCGTCAACAACAGGATGATTCACAAATTGTGAATCCTCGGGGCATTGTCATGGCATAGAGCGACCTAATAAATTTCGCAAGATGTTTCCGTCCCTATTTCATTGTGCCTCCATATATTTTGAACAAATCTATCATAATCCATACTCCCCTCATATTATTATTGTATAACATAATTTATACTTTTGCAATACTTTATTATAAATGGTGCAAATTA
>CAMYPB010000030.1 GCA_947285985.1 uncultured Holosporaceae bacterium | reverse complement strand
TAATTTAATAATATTTACTTCAATTTTGTCTATTTTTTTTTTTTTTTGCAAAAAAAATGAGAGAAAGATCAACTACAATCCTGTGGAATGTGCGATAACCGACAATCTCATACGAGACATCATTGAGGAGATAAAATTGAATTATGTTGATGAGGTCACATCCGAGAGGCTTGAGGAAGGTGCGATAAATGGGATGTTGAATTTTCTTGATGAATATTCGATGTATATCAATCCCGAGGAATTTGAAGCCTTCGAAAAATCGACACATGGATCTTTTCTGGGGGTTGGGATCGAGATAAAACAAATACGAGAGGGAATTGAGATTATATCGATCATTGAGGATGGACCAGCCTATAAATCAGGACTCCGCGTTGGGGACATCATAACGCACATCGAAAATAATGAGGTCTCAAATATCCCATTGAAAGACATTATGAGGAAGCTCGGATCAAACCTCAATATGAAGATAAAACTTGGAATAATTCGAAATAAAACTGAAAAATTCGATATAATCCTTCAAAAATCCCTCGTGCAACTTCAAACCGTAAAATTTTTGGGATTCGATGATATTGCGTATATAAAAATAAGTTATTTCAATGACAATACTCTATCATCCATTAAAAAAATCATAAAACAAATAGAAAATGGACGATATGTTGGAATAATCATAGATCTCCGCGGAAATCCGGGGGGTATCTTGGAACAGGCCATCGGATTTGCAGACCTCTTCTTAAAGGATGTCAAGATCATAGAACTCAAATCCAAAAATATACAAGATTCCAAAGAGATATACGCAACTCACGAAAGTTTTTTGGATAACCTCCCAATAACCGTCCTAATCGATAAAAATTCCGCATCGGGATCGGAAATCGTCGCATCCTCCCTCTCAGAAAACAAACGGGCTGTTATTATAGGGGAAAAATCGTATGGAAAAGGAACCCTCCAAACGATTATCCCAATTCCTGGGAAAGGGGCCATAAAATTGACGAGTGCGTATATCTATACGCCCCTTGGAAAACCCCTCAATAAAAACGGGGTAATCCCTGGAATAATCATAAATAATCCACAAGAACAACAAAATCGAAATACTCCTGAAAACGTCGATACTCCTCAAAATAATGAAAACAAAGGAAAAACGACGGACGATGATATAGATCAGACAATCCAAAGAGCAATCGACCTGCTCCATGGAATATCCGCTCTAAACAATAATAATTCAATCAATACTGAATGATGATTATTGTTTAAACTCTCGTCTAAATGCAATATCAAGAGAAATACTATCCCGAATATTTGATATACTGTTTTTTATTGCATCATATTTCCTGAGGCGTATCGCGAAATACATTTTATCGAGCATCGACATGAGATATACGAAACTATCCCTATCAATCATCCCTATCTCAACGATATACGTGAAGAGAGTGTTTTGATGTAACCTGAATAATTCTTGGAGAGAATCAAGAGGAATCTTATATCGAATAGAATTTAATAAAGTATCACACAAATTGTATGCAAGCAATTTCGTATACATACTATTGAATTCACTCCAATCCTCTTTTCCTCCAATTCGATAAAAATTGAAAAAATTATTCTTAATATTGTCTATTCTATCTTGCAAACCATCTCTATCTTGAAGATCAAAATTATCGAGGGACCCAAGGAGTTCCTTTTGAAAGTCCGTCAATTGATATCCCCTCTTATTCAACACACTAAACAAAATATCCATCGATTTTTTTATATGTTCTGTCCTCTTATCGTTTTCAAGAGTATCCTTTGGAACTGTGATAGATTCAAAGATATTCTTTATCATAATATTTGATATGATACTGTCGTTTGAAAGATCGTATTTATCACTAAAGTTCATAAAATGCAAGACATCAGAACCGATATTCACATCGTCTGGAACGGCCAATAAAAATTGTCTATATCCCCTCATAAAATTTTGAAATGGTTTCAACAGATCATCATCTATGTGGAATGTTTTATACCAGCATAATAATCCCCCAAAATTTTCGAAATTTTTACGTACAAAACTAAAAAATAGGTTATACCTCATGATAAGACATTCGTTCAAAACTTCATTTGATGGAAGAGAATCGATATCCTGAAATTTTTCCGCGAGACGTTTGTTTATATCAGTTGGGAAGAGTATATTGAAGTCATTCCTATAGATATCGTCCGTGAATATAGAATGAAGAAGTTTCTTATAATATCCCTCATACAATGAATTTTCATTTGCTCTATCATCGAGATTCGAAAATTCACGGAACACCCTCATGAAAGCGTCCAGAAATTTTTTATTGTGTCCACAAAATTTCTCGGACCTAAATAGAACGTTCTCTCCATATTTTTTGAGTTGATCTCGAATTTCGTCTAGAGACAAATCCGTATTGTATCTGATATAAATGAGAGGATTCGCGTATTCCGCGACGATATCGTTATAATCCCTTATAAGTTCATAGAGGGTCTTATCGTTGAAAACCTTGTCATACAACGTGACCTTCAAATTCAAGAACGAATCGATGGCCGTCCTTATGATTGGGATATCATTCTCTTCAATCCTTTCTAAATCAGGAATAACGTTGAAAAGATAATAATGTGAACAAATGGAAATGAGATATTCAGCCTGTGACCTATCAACAATCCTATAATCCTTCAAAAACTTACTTCCTAAAGTTTCTTCGTATGAGGGAAGAACATCGTCCCTAGCCTCTATATTATGAGATAGTATTGATGTCATCAATATAGTATTCAAACACAACATATATTTAAACATACTAGTAAATCTCCCAAGCTATATTTTAAAACACCCCCTATATACATTATATCACAATAATAATCTATCAATACAACTATATTTTCTCTACAAAAATATCACTTGTTTTCAAAGGTCTCTCGAATATAAAATACAAAATTGAATTCATTATCATAAAATGCAAGATATGAAACGCGCGTCTTTGTTATGTCGGGAGATTATATGCCACAGCAATGAACTCCTCCGTATAAAAATAATACTCGATCAAAATTGGAGAAATATAGTTGGAGAAGAATTCTATCAATACCTATCTCTTAGCGATATATACTATAACAATAATAATATGAATTCTATAGTCGTCTCAATATCTTCGAATAGTTCATCTGGATTCCTCGCGAGATATTCTCAAGATTTGTTTATGAATCGTATAAAATTATACACAAACAATAACAAAATCTCTGATATTGTCTTTCGTCACAATGTGAAGACTTTGGATGTTCATCCCCTTCAAAAAATTCGTCCATCCAAAAAATTTAAAATACCTTATAAAATAGATATTGAACTCAAAAATAAATCATTGCAAAATGCTCTTGAACACTTAAAAACAGAAATACAAAATGCTGCATAATAATATAAAATGTGATGATCTTCCTCTTGATATAAGAGGAACATATAAATTCAACATCTCTTTGAAGGAGATGAGTTTCTTTAAGGTTGGGGGGATTTGTGATGTATTCTTCATTCCAAAGGATATTGATGATCTCTCATATTTCCTTCGAAACAAACCGGATAATTTAAAGATATTATGTCTTGGAAATATGTCGAATGTCCTCATAAATGATGATGGATTTAGGGGTTGTATTGTATATCTAAGAGATACTTTCAACAATATCTTTTTCGATAATATAAAAAACAATGTATTCGTTGAATCTGGAGTATCTCTTCAAGGATTCATCAAAAAATGCGCGGATCAAGGAATTTCGTGTCTCGAAAAATTGATGTGTATCCCGGGAACGATAGGGGGAGCCCTCAAAATGAACGCAGGTATTCCAAATTGTGAGATATCAGATTTCTTAGATTCCATAACACTTATAAATATTCATAATGGTATTATAGAAAATATCCAGAAAAAAGATTTAAAAATGGAGTATAGAAATAGTAATATCTCAGATGATTATATAATTACATCATGTATACTCAAGACACAAGTATCTTCCAAAGAAATACTTCATCAAGAAATATCTGATCTAACAAAAAAAAGGATTTCAACTCAACCCATAGGACAGGCAACGTGTGGGAGTACATTCAAGAATCCAAAGGGTTTCAAAGCCTGGGAACTCATAAAAAATGCGGGATGCGTTGGATTTCAAGTGGGAGACGCGAAAATATCAGATCTCCACTGTAATTTTATTGTCAATCAAGGAAATGCAAATGCATCAGATATACTCTCCCTCATAAATATAGTCAAACAAAAAGTCTTTGAAAACTCTGGTATACTCCTCGAAGAAGAAATAAAAATAATATATTGATGGGCATAAAAATAATAGGTTTCCCCATCATAAAAAATATGATATTCTAAATGAACAGGGATGCATTGTGGTTTTCACGTGTGTCTTAAGTTTTAGTTGGGCAACAATTTCCGATGCATAGATGATTCTTCATCTCTGTTTCATTGATTGTCTAACGTTTGAATTTAATCGGAAAAGAGGAATTTTATTTATGACAACTAATTTTACAATGAGACAACTTTTAGAAGCGGGTGTTCATTATGGTCACGTGACTCGCAAATGGAATCCAAAAATGGCCCCTTATATCTTTGGGAAAAGAAATGGAATCCATATCATAGACCTCGATCAAACCGCTCCTATGCTCCAAAAAGCCCTCGAAGTTATGAAGGGGATCGTCGAGAAGAATGGTCGTGTGTTATTCGTTGGAACAAAAACTCAGGCTTCTGAAAAGATAAAGGATGCTGCAAAAAAATGTGGCCAATACTATGTCAATCACAGATGGCTTGGAGGAATGTTGACAAACTGGAAGACGATAAATCAGTCTATCAAGAGAATGAAACATCTAGAAGAAATGATCGAGAAACCTGTTGGTCTAACAAAGAAAGAGATTGTGAACCTCAAAAAAGAACATGAAAAACTCGAGCTCTCTCTTGGAGGAATTCGTGAGATGGGTGGACTTCCTGACCTCGTCGTTGTGATCGATACGATTCGTGAATCAATCGCAATAAAAGAGGCCAAGAGACTCCGTATACCTGTTATTGCAGTCGTTGATTCAAACGCATCTCCAGACGATGTTTCGTATGTCATCCCAGGAAATGATGATGCAACTCGCGCGATAGATTTGTATTGCGATCTGTTTTCGAGTGCTGTTTTAGAGGGTCTTCAAAAAGGTCTTCGGAAATCGGGAGTTGATATTGGAGAGTCTGAACAAATTCTCGAAAGTGTTCCATCGAAAAAAGATGATGAATCGAAATAATTGTTGTTATACATAAAATTGGAGTAAAAAATTATGGAAATTTCTGCAAAATTAGTCAAACAACTCCGCGACCAAACGGGAGCTGGGATGATGGATTGCAAACGTGCGCTCGTCGAAAATAATGGGGATATTGAGGCATCCGCTGAATATCTCAGGAAAAAGGGATTGATGGACGCTGCGAAAAAATCATCTAGAACAGCGGCTGATGGACTCATCGCGTTTGAGTTGTGTGATCTAAAAAAATGCGCATCTATAGTTGAATTGAACTCTGAAACAGATTTCGTTGCGAAGAATGAGAAATTTCAATCTCTCGCAAACAATATCGCGAAGGTCGTTTTGAATGGATCTGATGATGTCAATGAGATTATGTCTTCGAAATATATCGATTCTTCAAACACAGTTAAGGAAGAGATTGATAGTCTTATATCTCTCATCGGGGAGAATATGACTCTTCGTCGTGCGAAAAAAATCTCTGTTGAAAACGGGGTTATAGCCGCTTATATGCACAATGCTGTTACATCGAATCTCGGGAAGATCGGGGTTTTAGTTGCTCTCGAATCAGAAACCGATCAAAAAGATAAATTGATGGAGTTTGGTAAGAAAATTGCGATGCACATTGCTGCTGCGAATCCGTCTTATTTGTGTGAAAAATGCGTTCCAAATGATGTCATTGAAAAGGAAAAGTCTATCATTATTGCGCAGGCTCAAGAGATGGGCAAACCTCAGGAAATCGCAAATAAAATGGCCGAATCTAAGGTCAAGAAATTCTTTGAGGACGTTGTTTTATTGGATCAATTCTTTGTTATGGACAACAAACTTCGTATTTCTGAGGTTGTTGAACAATTCTCAAAGGAAATCGGATCACCTGTTAAGATCTCAACATTCGTGAAATTTGTTTTGGGAGAAGGGATTGAAAAGACAGAATCGAATTTCGCAGAAGAAGTTATGTCATTTGTTAAATAAAGACAAATAATTATGGATTTTAGAAGAGTTTTAATAAAAATCTCAGGAGAATCTATGTCAGGATCGGGCGCTTTTGGGGCGTTCGATCTTGGGGTTATTCAAAAGATATGTCAGAATATCAAGAATGTTGTTGATATGGGGATTGATGTTTCTCTCGTTGTTGGAGGGGGGAACATAATTCGTGGGAAATCTTTAGACAACGATCTGATAGATAGATTGACATCTGATTCTATGGGGATGATGTCGACTGTTATAAACGGACTCGTCATACGTCGTATCCTTCAGAATATTGGAGTAGAGTCCATAATATTTTCAAGTCTTGACCTTCCATTTGGAATTCAGAAATCGTCTGATATATCGTCTTTTGATATAAGAAACAGGGTGGTTATATTCGTCGGAGGAACGGGATATCCCTATTTTTCAACGGATACAGCAGCCTCTATAAATTCATTGTTGTGTCGTGCGAACATAATTTTGAAGGCGACAAAAACTGATGGAATTTATGACAAAGACCCCGCAATTTTCAATGATGCGATTCATATTCCGAATTTAACGTATTCTGATGCTTTGAATCAAAATCTGAAGATTATGGATAGTACGGCCTTTTCAATCGCTATGGAAAACAGGATCAAAATAATCGTATTCTCAATATTTGAGGATGATTGTTTTAGGAGGGCATTGAAATCAGATATAAAATGTTCGATTGTCTCATAATAGATTTTTTGAGATATATCTTCTAGTTTATATATGTGTTTTGTGATAGAATGTCATAGTTCACGTTGTCTTTCTAATTTTTATTTGTTCGTGTAATTTTTTTCGTGTGTTGTTGTTATGAAGAGATATAGTATATCAGCGGCTGTCAACTCTGTTCTTGAGAATTATATTATTATGCAGAAGAGTATGGATAATGTCTCGGGATTGTATGGGATTGTTATGAAGGAAGTTGAGAAAGCTTTGATCGAAAAGATTCTCGATGTCACGCGACACAATAAACGAAAAACTGCAAAAATTTTAGGGATCAGTCGAAATACATTGAGTTCGAAGATTGATACGCTTGGTCTTATAGAGGACAATAAATTTTGATAGGATTTATCTTAAGTTTTTTGGGACTAAGAGTTTCAGGATTCAAGAGGAAGAGTAGATTTTTCTCAGTACTCGTCGATATAAGATACTCAAAATTCGTTAGGAATTCCATAAGACAAATCTGGGGATTGTGTATATCGATTTTTATACTCTTCTCATCGTATTCAGAGATGAGATGGATGGATGATTTGTCTCTTGAATTTTCGAAGTATTTTCTACAAATTAAATTCGTTGCTAACAAGATAGTTGAATTTCCGAGATCTATGACGTCATATATCATACAAAACAATATCCTGAAGAAAGAGATCGAAGATCTACGTCGTGAAAGTGACGATCTCAAGATAAAAATTGAAACGATAAAAAATTATGAGAAGGAGTTGGGAGACTTGAAAAAATCTCTCAATTTAAATTATTCTATATCGACGTATAAAGTTATTGAAAGAGTCTTGGGATTTGAATATTCCGTATTCGATTCATTCATGTTGATATCCGTCTCTCACAATTCCATAAAACAGGGAAGTGTCGTCCTATCGAGTGATGGAATCGTTGGAATCGTGTATCTCATAAATAATGATATCGCGAGAGTTATGACAATAACCGATCAAAAAATAAATATTCCCGTCAAATCTTTATCGGGAGAACACATTATTCTCTCAGGAACAGGAAAAAATGAGATGGTATCCTCTGAAATAAAGGAGAATATTACATCTTCCAAACTCAATATAAAACCAGGGGATATTTTGTATACGTCTGGAGAAGGAGGGGTATTCTATTCTGATATACCCGTTGCAAAGGTTATAAAAATAAAGGAGAGCGGATCAATCCTAGCAGAACCCATATCAAAAATAAATAATATAAGTTTTGTGTGGATTATTGATCCAATATTAAATAAATAAAAAAACTATTTATTTAAATAATACTTAAGATATTTTCCAGTATAACTCTCATTTATATTAGCGATTTCTTCAGGAGTTCCTATTCCAACGATATTCCCCCCTTTGATCCCTCCTTCAGGCCCTATGTCTATGATCCAATCTGCAGTTTTGATTACGTCCATATTATGTTCGATAACGACGACTGTGTTCCCCTGGTCAACGAGTATCTGAAGAATTTCTATTAATTTTTTCACATCTTCCATATGGAGACCGGTTGTCGGTTCATCGAGAATATAGAGAGTATTCCCCGTTGATTTTTTTGATAATTCTTTCGCGAGTTTAACGCGTTGGGCCTCCCCTCCTGATAAAAGAGTCGCTTTATGTCCGATTGTGAGATATCCAAGCCCAACACGACATAAACAATGAAGTTTTTGATAGATTGCGGGTTGTGAATGGAAAAATTCTGCGCCCTCTTCTATCGTCATATCAAGGACATCCGCGATACTTTTTCCCTTAAATTTTATGTCGAGAGTCTCACGATTATATCTTAGACCATGACATTGATCACATGTGACATAAACATCTGGAAGAAAATGCATTTCGATTTTGAGGACTCCATCTCCTTTGCACGCCTCACAACGTCCCCCCTTGACATTGAATGAAAATCGACCACTCGTATACCCCCTAGCTTTTGACTCAGGAAGACTCGCGAATAAATTTCGAATATCCGTGAAACATCCAACATACGTTGCGGGATTCGAACGTGGAGTACGCCCTATAGGAGACTGACTAATATCAATAACTTTATCAATATATTGCAATCCTTTTATTTGTTTTATATTTTTTATTTCGATTTTTTTATTTGCAGATACTTCGTTATATACTGTTTTAAACAATGTGTCTATAACAAGTGTTGATTTTCCAGATCCCGAAACTCCCGTTACACACGTGAAAGCACCTAGTGGAATTTTGACATTTATATTTTTCAAATTATTTCCGGAACATCCAACCAGTTCTATACATCTATATAAATTCGCAGGACGCCTCATCTTTGGAACGGGGATTGATTTCGTACCTGATAAATATTGTCCTGTCAAACTATTTGGATTATTTTTTATTTGATCGATCGTTCCAGATGCAATAACTTCTCCCCCGTGAATCCCAGCTTTCGGCCCTATATCGATCAACCAGTCCGCGGCCTTCATCGCGTCTTCATCATGTTCAACAACAATAACCGTATTTTTATAATCGCGAAGTTTTTTTAATGTTTCTATAAGTTTATCATTATCTCTTTGATGAAGTCCGATAGAAGGCTCGTCCAAGACATACATAACTCCCGTCAACCCAGAACCTATCTGAGATGCGAGACGAATTCTTTGACTCTCTCCTCCAGATAACGTTTCAGAAGCCCTCGATAATGTTAAATATTCAAGTCCAACATTTATGAGGAATCCAAGTCTATCCTGTATTTCCTTCAAAATTTTCTCGGATATACTAATCTGTTGAGGAGTCAATTTATTCCATAGATTTTTAAACCATTCCAATTCTTCATCTATAGGCATAGATGAGATTTCCGCTATATTTTTTCCATCTATCTTGACGCACAAAGCTTCCTTCGAG
>CAMYPB010000029.1 GCA_947285985.1 uncultured Holosporaceae bacterium | reverse complement strand
CCCCCAGTATGGAATAATAATCTTTACTCATCTTATGCCTCTCGTCATATTATTAAAATTATATGGATAAACCACATAAATTATTGTGATTTATCCATCATATCATATAAAAACTACTATTTTATATTATTTATTCAAATCTTTGTAGTCTCCATCAACAACATTTGGATCATCTGGATTATTATTGTTGTTTGATGATGATTGCGCACCACCCTGATCTTCTTGTCCTTGCATATTCTTATACATCATCTCTCCAATTTTCATGGAAGATTGCATGAGGTTATTCGTTTTATTTTTGATATCTTCAACGTCCTCACCCTCACAAGATTTCTTTAGATCAGAAATATCAGATTCAATCTTACTCTTCTCTTCTGATGTTATCTTATCCCCATATTCCTGAAGTCCTTTTTCCGTTGAATTTATCAAGGATTCCGCCTGATTTTTGACCTCGATCAATTCCTTGCGTTTCTTATCTTCCTCTGCATTCAACTCAGCATCCTTCAACATCTGTTGAATTTCCTCATCAGAAAGTCCCCCTGAGGATTGTATCGTGATTCTCTGTTCCTTTCCGGTTGCTTTATCCTTTGCAGACACATTGACGATTCCATTCGCATCTATATCGAACGTGACTTCGATTTGAGGCATACCACGACGTGCAGGAGGGATGTTCTCGAGATTAAATTGTCCGAGCAACTTATTTTGAGCAGCTATCTCCCTTTCTCCTTGGAAAACGCGAATCGTCACGGCAGTCTGATTGTCTTCAGCTGTTGAAAAAACCTGACTCTTCTTCGTTGGAATTGTCGTGTTCTTATCGATAAGTCTCGTGAAGATTCCTCCGAGTGTTTCGATTCCAAGGGATAGAGGTGTGACATCGAGGAGAAGAACATCCTTAACATCCCCCTTCAAAACTCCTCCTTGAATCGCAGCACCAATCGCAACGACCTCGTCTGGATTGACTCCTCTATTTGGATCCTTCCCGAAAAATTCCTTGACCTTCTCGATAACTTTTGGCATACGGGTCATTCCCCCAACGAGAATAACATCCGATATGTCACTTGCTGACAATCCTGCGTCTTTCAATGCGGTTCGACATGGTGCAATCGTCCTCTCGATCAAATCCTCAACTAACGACTCGAATTTTGCTCTCGTTAATTTCACATTGAGGTGCTTTGGACCACTTGCATCCGCCGTGATGAAAGGAAGATTGATTTCAGTTTGCATTGAAGAAGAAAGCTCGATTTTCGCTTTTTCTGCGGCTTCTTTCAATCTTTGAAGTGCGAGATTATCTTTCGTTAGATCTATACCATTTTCCTTCTTGAATTCATCTGCAACATACGAAATAATACGAGCATCAAAATCTTCTCCTCCAAGGAAAGTATCTCCATTCGTTGACTTAACTTCGAAAACTCCGTCCCCAATTTCAAGGATCGAGACATCGAATGTTCCTCCTCCGAGGTCATAGACAACGATCGAACCCGATGTTTTTTTGTCCATACCATACGCCAAGGCTGCGGCTGTTGGTTCATTGATAATCCTCAAAACTTCAAGACCCGCGATTTTTCCCGCGTCTTTTGTTGCCTGTCTTTGAGCGTCATTGAAATACGCAGGGACAGTTATAACGGCCTGAGTCACTTTCTCTCCGAGATGAGATTCCGCGATTTCCTTCATTTTCATGAGGATGAAAGCACTTATCTGACTTGGACTATAGTCATGTCCTCTGACGTTCACCCATGCATCCCCAGACTTTGAATCAACGATTTTAAATGGAACGAGATCTCGATCCTTCTTTGTAAGGGGATCATCATATTTCCTTCCGATAAGTCTTTTGATCGCAAAGAGTGTGTTTTCATGATTTGTCACAGCCTGTCTTTTTGCAGGTTGTCCAACGAGACGCTCTCCATTTTCAAGGAACGCGACCATAGAAGGGGTCGTTCTCGCACCTTCCATATTCTCGATGACTTTTCCACTCTGTCCGTCCATAACCGCAACACATGAGTTTGTCGTTCCAAGATCGATACCTATAACTTTTGACATAAATTTTCTCCTTTTTTTATTTTATATTTATTTAATTTCTAGAGTTTAGCACTCTGTCATACTATCTGCTATTAGAGTATCATGTTCTTTTGAAATTTGCAAATGATTTTTAGCACTTCAAACAAACTAGTGCTAATATTTTTCACACACTCTTTGGAAATCAACGAATAAGTCATACTAAAAAATATTTTTGGGACATATTGACGATAACTTATCTTTACTTTATTTGAAAAGTTGATGTAGAATGAATGATGTATTATTTCAATATCTAGGAAAATTATGAAAAATATTATTAAATCTTTATTCGTTTTGAGTATATTATTATATAGAGCTGAATCGATGGACGATGAATACATGAATATAATAAAAGAGTGTGATCAAAATAGTATGACATTTGTTCATGGGATTATGTTCTCTGGGAAGTCGAGGGCTCTCATTTCGATTCATGATTATTTAAAGGATAGGGATGATGTCAATGTCATTGCGTTTGCGAATAGGAGGGATGAAAATTCTAGGGATTTGGTCATACGTTCCCGAGATATGAGACGATCGTTATGTGCGTATCCCATCGAAAATCTCGAGAGAACAGTGAATATTATTTCTGAATTTGATCTATCGAAGAAGACATATCTTATATTCGATGAATCTCAATTCATTGGGAGGTCATATCTCGATGATATGAGAGATTTTCTGAATAATAATAGAGGGATACATGCGTGTTTCTTCGGGCTCAATGTCGATGTTTTTGGGGAATTTTTTGAAGGTAGTGAGTGGTTTGATGAACATAAGAGAGAGAAAGGAATATGTTTAATTCCCATAAAATCACGAGCATTGTGTCCATGTGGGCAAAATGCAACATTTTCAATTCGATGTAATGAACGAGGAGACGTTGACACGATGGGAACTCAAATCATCCTAGAGGGAGGAATTATGAGGTATGGAGTTCGTTGCGATGATCATAAATCACAAGGTCTAGAATGGGAGAGATTAGTTGATATCTGCGGATATATAGAATATTCCAATTGTTAGTGCGTCGTAGAATTTGGGGAGGATTTTCTATGAATTTTAAACATATTTTATCAATATTGTTGATACTGATCAGTTGCGAAAAAATCTATGGAAATGACGGGAATGTAATGTTAAAACGAGATTTGTGGTATGAAAATTTGGGAGACGCTTCAAATCATCGAGTTTCGATGTCGTATCACACTATCTATAGATTTTACGATAAATATGATGTAACTTTTCATTTCTATGATTATGATGTGGAAAAATTTTGCCTATCTCAAGATGATATGAAAAATACGGTTATATCGTTCCTCAAGAAACATAAATCTTGCGATGACCTGAAATCTCACAATATATCCTTGAAATATGTTGACTTTGATGACGTTATTCCGATGAGATTGAATGTTCGAGAGAAAAAGTAGAATTATGACAAATTTATACAAAATTCATTTCAAATTGAATGCATGACACAATGCGATTGCGATTGCATCTATTGAATCCATTGTTTTCGATGGAAATTTTGTTAGGTCTAGAGAGACGTTCAATATTTTTTGAATCATGACGTATACCTGATTTTTTGAAGCATGTCCTAGGCCCGTTATGGATTTTTTGATTGCGTTTGGCATATATTCGTATACTTCGTATTTTTTATTTGAGCATGCAATAAAAGACGCGCTCCTTGCCATAATCAATTTCCTGCTGCTCTTTGGATTCATGTTAACGAAGACCTCTTCCATCGCGATATGAGAGGGATTGTATCTATCGATTATGTTCGATATGGAATTGTATATAAAACTCAGACGTTCTCCAAGGGGATCTGTATTGCTCGTATTGATTATCCCGGAATCTATGTATTTTATATCGTCATAATTTTTTTTTGTGAGGATAGACCATCCTGTATGGACGAGACCTGGGTCTATCCCCATGATTATTTTTGTATCCATAAAATTTTCGATAAAAATCTATGGCATCAACATCCCGCCATTGACATGCATTGTCTGACCCGTGATATACGATGATTCTCTTGAGGCCAAGAAACAACATGCAAACGCGACATCGTCAGGTTCTCCTATTCTTTGCATCGGAATTTTATTCATAAAATTTTCCAATACGGATTCTGACAATTTATCGATCATTGGGGATTTTATGGCACCTGGCGCTATACAATTTATTGTTATACCTCGTCTCGCGTATTCCAGGGCTATAGATTTCGACATTCCAACAATCGCAGATTTACTTGCGCAATAATTCGCTTGACCTGGATTTCCAGTATACCCCACAACAGAACTAATATTTATAATACGTCCAAATTTATTTCGTGACATATGAGATATTGCGAGCTGAGACAATTTAAAAATAGCCTTTAAATTTATATTGATAACATCATCGAAATCAGAGTCCGTCATACGAACGAATAATGTATCCCTATTTATCCCTGCATTATTCACGAGTATATCGATACGCCCCATATTTTCAATTGCCCTATCGACCAGACTAGATAATTCTTCAGATTTCGAGAGATCAGATTGGATAATGATAGGATTTCGTCCCGTTTCATTTTTTATATCGTCTGCAACATTCCGGAGGGAATCAAGACGAGTTCCAGAGATCATAACGTTTGCACCTTGTTTCGCGAGATTTTTCGCAATAGAACTCCCAATCGACCCACTCGCTCCCGTTATGAGAGCATTCATGTTTTCAAGAGAAAATAACATATAAAAAAACTCCTTCTCAATCTTCTAATCTTATGAATTCTTCCAATTCTGCGACAGTTTCAATATTCCGAAAATCTATCTCGGGATAGACCCTCTTTGAAATACCTGTCAAAACTTTTCCAGGTCCGATCTCAACAATACGCTTTATCCCGGAATTCGCGAGGAAATCAATACTCTCCCTCCATCTCACACGACTTGAAACTTGTCTCACCAATAAATCGTGTATGAGACTTTTGTCGTATATTGGAGAGGCCAAGACATTCATAACAACAGGAATTTCAATATCATCAAATTTTATATTTTCGTGCATAAATTTATCGAGTTCTATCGATGCACTGGCCATCAAAGGGCTATGAAATGGTCCACTCGTATTGAGTTGTATGACTTTTTTCGCACCATTTTGAAGGGAAAGATTAGAAACTTCTAAAACGGCCGATTTATGCCCACTGACGACAATTTGTCCTGGACTATTGTCATTCGCAATAACACAAATATTTCGGCCAGATTGATAATCTTTTGTTATATCCTCGATCTTTGAAGAATCCATTCCTAAGATCGCGACCATACAACAATCTTCTATATTCTCAGTCGCCCTATACATCATCTCTCCTCGAAATTTTATGAGTTTCGATGCATTTTTTATGGACAACGCAGATGATGCGCATAGGGCCGTATATTCCCCGAGAGAATGACCCATCAAATATTTTATGTTATTTTTCATGTTATATCCGAATTCTTGATTTAAAACATTCAAACAACACATACTCGATGCAAATATCGTGATTTGCGCATTATAAGTTTTTGTTAGTTCTTCTATTGGACCTTCATTTATGAGTTTCGATATACTGAATTTTATTGTATCCTCTATTTCTTCGATAGTTTCCATTCCTTTTTTAAAACCATTTAGAAATGCGGCACACATCCCAACCTTTTGAGATCCCTGGCCTGGAAATATAAATGCAGTATTCAACATAATAAATAAAACTCCAACAAATCGAAATATTTCAGGAATACTCTATTATGAAGCATAGTATCAAATGATTCACAATAGAGGAAAAAATGAAATAAACAAAAATTATTTACGCAATCCAAGTTTACTAACTATATCGTTATACTTTTGTTCATCTTTATTTTTCAAGTATTTCAACAATTTTCTTCTATTGCTAACTAACATAAGAAGTCCTCTTCTTGTGTGGAAATCCTTCTTATGAGACTGCATATGTTCAGTTATATTTTTGATTCTTTCCGTCAAAATTGCGATTTGGACCTCAGGAGATCCCGTATCCCCTTTTGTACGCGCAAAATCATTGATAATCTGTTCTTTTCTTTCTGCAGTAATCGACATCTTTAAACTCCTTTTTTTTATTAAAATTGTTTCCTAATTATACGCTTTGGTATGAGATTTCCTTCTAAAAAACGACATATCGCGAAAAATCCATCCTCCGACAAAACGGAAATATTTTCAGAATCGTTCACAACAACATCAGACTTCAGAATCTTCCCATTCCCAAGATCTATGGCATCCTTCTTCGAAACGAAAACAACAGGGATGTCGTCCAGTAAATTTTCGATCGGATACAAAACACCTCCTAGATTATACATCTTTTCTCTTAATTCGTCCAGAGTTATGGAATTTTTTATTGAAAACTTTCCATCCTGTATTCTATGGAGAGATTCAACGTATGCGAGAGTATTCAAGGATTTCGCAATATCTTCACAGAGGGATCGAATATAAGTTCCAGGAGAAACAGATGCCTTCAATTTGAATGTTTTCTCATCAATTTGATCGATAACTTCAATATCAAAAATTTCGATACTTCTCTTCTTGATATCAGGAATCTGTCCTTTCCTCGCGATTTCATACGCTTTCCTTCCATTGATTTTTATTGCGGAAAATGCATGAGGGACCTGTTCGATTTTTCCCATAAAATTTTTGATAACATTTTCCAAATCATTTCTAGAGGGTATTATTGAGGAAGTATTGACAATTATTCCCGTTTTATCTGCCGTATTTGTTTGTATACCAAAAATAATAGTGAATTCATATACTTTCTTTTTAATATTTATATAGTGTATTAATTTCGTAGCATTATTCAAGGCTATCGGCAAAACTCCGCTTGCGAACGGATCGAGAGTTCCAAGATGTCCTATTTTTTGAACTCCCAATATTTTTCCACACAATCTCGAGATAAATGCAGATGATTTATCACATGGTTTGTTTATAACGATTATTCCAGAAAGATCCGTCATATTTTCAATTCTTTTCCATTTTTATTATAAGTTTTCGTATATTTTTGAGCCTTCCCTTTTATATAGGGAGTGATTGATAATATTTCTCCAGATGGATAAAAATTTATTTTCTCACCTTGAAGAAGTCCATCTTCAAAATTTGAGATTTCCGACATACCCCCTCCCTGACTCCTCGGATAATAACTAATACTTTTTCCATGTTTTTCCCCATTTTTATAATTTGTTTCCGATATTTTGTCTCCAAAATCATCGTATATCGTCATCTTTCCATCGAATACTCCATCCTTATAATACGCTTCAAATTGTTTGATTCCATTTTCAAAGAATGACTGAAAAATTCCAGACGGTATATTGTCTCTATACTCTATAATAGATAGAATATTTCCATTTGGATAATATTGCCTCACAAAACCATTGATAATATCATCCCTATACTCTATCTCCGATAAAATTATATTATTTTTATCGATAAATTTTGTTTTGCCATTTTTCAGGCCATTTATAAAATTTATGACAACTTTTCCATCGGACGTTTCATGGACGTATTCACCCGTAAAATTTTCTTCAATTTCTATGTTGTTATTTTCAAACTCCATAATTCACCATAATTTAATTATTAAAGAATTCATGGAGTATATCGTATATTTCATTCTTATCGATAACTGTGTTTATACGTTGTCTATATTTCGCAGCATTTGGGATTCCCTTGCAATAATAAACCAATACTTTCCGACATAATTTATACGATGTTTCATGATCATAAAAATCCATCATATAATCTATATGTTTCTTTGCGATCTTGAACTTTTCTTCGATTGAGATATTGAGATTTTCGTTATTTCCAGATTCCAGGAAGTTGTGTATTTCTTTGAGGATCCAGGGTTGTCCGAGGGATCCCCTTCCTATCATAACTCCATCAGCATTCGAATCCTGAAGGGCCTGACGTGCGGAATTTATATCAACGATATCCCCATTGACAATGAGAGGGATATTCTTCAAAACGTCTTTAACGAGCTTTATGGATTTCCAATCTGCGATTCCATTGTATAGTTGTGATCTCGTACGTCCATGGACTGTTATCATAGAAATCCCCATATCCTCGGCCATACGCGCGATTGTTGGGGAATTTTTATGATCGTGATCCCATCCGAGTCTCATCTTCAAACTAACGGGAATTTTGACGGACTTGACGACACTCTCAATAATAGATCCCGCGAGTTTTTCGTCTTTCATGAGGGCGGATCCCGCGTCTGACTTCACGATCTTTTTGACGGGACATCCCATATTTATATCTAAAAATTTGGCTCCCAAATCCTCGGATAATCGCGCGGCCTCACTCATAACATACGGGTCAGATCCCGCGATTTGAATGGATGTGTAGGGATCGTCCGACCCCTCCAACATTTGAAATGTCTTTCGAACGTGACGTATGACGGCCTGACTCGCGATCATCTCACTGAACATCAAAAAATTTCCCGAAAATTCGCGTATAATTTTTCGAAATGGAAGATCTGTCACACCTGCCATAGGAGCGAGTATAACATTACTCTCCAAAATCGTATTACCTAGTTTTATTTTCTTCATACTCTCTATTTATTTAAAAAATACTCAACTAAACTTGAACGTACTGCTGTTATACTATCAGTATCCCCCAATTTTATACTCATCTCATTTGCGACAATATTTCTGAAAATTTTTCTAGATTTTATTGATGACAATCCAGAGTATAACATTTTCCTTTGAAGAATACGAAGAATGAGCATCGCGTCGCCCTCTATATTTTTTTCGTCGAGCAGACCATCATTTAGAGTTACATCCCGATATTCTCTTGTTTTTTTTGATGGATTATCTTGTTTTTTATCCTTTTTGTTTGGATCAAGACCTGTGTTCTGTCTATTCCCAAAAATATCCGTCTGAAAAATTTCCATAAAATTTTTTACTCCTCATTATCATACGATATCAAAGATTTTCCTGTCATTTCCCTTGGGATCTCGATATCTAAAATTTTCAATATTGTTGGGGCAACATCTTGAAGAGATCCATTTCTAACATCGAAATTCTTTTTATCGTTGTTGTCTATATACAAAAATGGAACGGGAGAACAGGAATGCGATTTATTTGGTGAATTGTCGGGATTTATCATATGGTCTGCATTTCCATGGTCCGCAATGAATATAATATCATACATATTCTCCCTCGCGGATTCCACGATATTTTTTATATGATTATCTAAAATTCGTATAGATTCTTTCGTTATTTCGAAATTCCCAGTGTGTCCTATCATATCAGCATTCGCAAAATTTGTGATAATAACATCATATTTTTTCGATATCATATTCTCAATCAATTTTTCTGTTATGATATTTGAAGACATTTGAGGGGTTTCCTCATAATTTGAAACCCTTGGAGAATCAACGAGTATACGTTCCTCTCCGTCATAAATTATATTCTCTCCCCCATTGAAAAAATACGTCACATGCGCGTATTTTTCGGTTTCTGCGAGACGGAGTTGTTTTAGATTATTCCTCGATAAAACCTCCCCTAAAGTATTCTCTATTGTTTTCCTATGAAAAATTATATGAGAATGTCTATCAATATTGTCATCGACATTCACCATGTTTAAAAGGGGGATCATATCCCGAACAATAAGATTTTCAATCTGTTTTATCCTGTCCGTCCTGAAATTTATCATGAAACACGCATCCCCATCATGTATACCATCATAATTATTCATAATAATTGGAGGAATTGTCTCATCGTATACTCCACTGTTATAGAAATTATTGATGATATCAATCGGATTATTTGACGTATACTTCGCTATACCATACCTTATGGCATCATACGCCATATTCGTCCTCTCAAGACGATTGTCCCTATCCATCGCATAATATCTCCCCTGAATCGAACAAATCTCATCAATTTTTATATACCCAGAATCTATCGCATTTGTTATAAATTTTATGGCCGAATCCCGAGGAGTGTCCCCCCCATCGAGAAATATATGCAATTTTATATTTTTTTTATGCTTCCTCAAAAATTTCA